>JADGHA010000304.1 GCA_019689695.1 Micromonosporaceae bacterium
CGGGTGGGCCGCGGAGGCGGGTGGGGCGGTAGTACAGAATGCACGTCGTGAACCTCCACCGCCTGCCCAGCGCCGGTTTTTCGATCACGATCCGGGTGGCGGTGACCGCAGAGGCGTCGGCGATCGGCCGGCTGACCACCGCGGTCGGCGAGGCGGGCGCCGTCGTCACCGCCCTGGACGTGGTGGATTCCGACCATGTCCGGGTGATCGCCGACCTGACCTGCGACACCGCCGACTCCGCGCACGCCGACCAGGTGGTCACCACCCTGGAGCAGATGGACGGGGTCGAGGTGCGGAAGGTTTCCGACCGGACCTTCCTGCTCCACCTCGGCGGCAAGATCGAGGTGACCCCGAAGGTGGCCCTGCGCAACCGCGACGAGCTGTCCCGGGCGTACACCCCGGGGGTGGCCCGGGTCTGCCTGGCGATCGCGGAGAACCCGGCCGACGCCCGGCGGCTGACCATCAAGCGCAACACGGTGGCGGTGGTCACCGACGGCTCGGCGGTGCTGGGCCTGGGCAACATCGGGCCGGCCGCGGCGCTGCCGGTGATGGAGGGCAAGGCAGCGCTGTTCAAGCGCTTCGGCGCGGTGGACGCCTGGCCGGTGGTGCTGGACACCCAGGACACCGACGAGATCGTCCGGCTGGTGCAGGTGATCGCCCCGGCGTACGGCGGCATCAACCTGGAGGACATCGCGGCGCCGCGCTGCTTCGAGATCGAGGCCCGGCTGCGCGAACTGCTGGACATCCCGGTGTTCCACGACGACCAGCACGGCACCGCGATCTGCGTGCTGGGGGCGCTGACCAACGCGCTGCGGGTGGTCGGCAAGCGGCTGGAGGACGTGCGGGTGGTCGTCTCGGGCGCGGGCGCGGCCGGCACGGCGATCGTGAAGCTGCTGGTGCGGCAGGGCGTCGGCGACGTCATCGTGTACGACCGCAGCGGTGTGCTGCACCGCGGGATGGCAGAGCCCACCTCCGCCTGGCAGTGGCTGATAGAGCACACCAACGGGGAGAACTACCGGGGTGACCTGCCCGGCGCGTTGCGCGGCTCGGACGTGTTCATCGGGGTCAGCGCGCCCAACCTGCTCACCGGCGACGACATCGCCGCGATGGCGGACAAGGCGATCGTCTTCGCGCTGGCCAACCCGGATCCGGAGGTGGATCCGCGCGTGGCGCGGCAGTACGCGGCAGTGGTCGCCACCGGCCGCTCGGACCAGCCCAACCAGATCAACAACGTGCTCGCCTTCCCCGGCGTCTTCCGCGGCATGCTCGACGCGCAGGCGAGGGAGTTCACCGAAGAGATGGCGATCGCCGCCGCGCACGCGATCGCTGACACGGTGGGCGACGAGATGCTCAACCCGAGCGTGATCGTGCCGAGCGTGTTCGACTCGCGGGTCGCCCCGGCGGTCGCCGCCGCGGTGCGTGGGGCCGCGCAGACCGCGGCCGCCACCAGCAGCTGAAAGCCGCCGCCGGCGAGTTGTCGGATCGCCGGGCCTACCCGCGCCCGGCCTGGGACCTTACCGCGCCTCGGGCGCCTGCAGTGCCAGGCGGCCGGTGGCGACGATGACCGCCGGGCCGGACAGCCAGCAGTGCTTCCCGTCGAGCGTGACGACCAGCCGGCCGCCCGGCACGTCCACGGTCACCCGGCCGGTGCTGAGCCCGTCCCGCCCCCGGTCGCCGCGGGTCGGCTCTTCTTGGCCGGCGTCGCGCAGCACCACTGCGGCGACCGCGCATGCGCCGGACCCGCAGGACAGCGTTTCACCCGAGCCACGCTCGTGCACCCGCATCCGGACGTGCAGATCTGCCACCGCTGTCACGAACTCCACGTTGACGCCGGATGGGAACACTGACGGGTCGTACCCCGGGGCCCGGCTCAAGTCCAATGTAGACAACTGCTCGTCGGTCAGGCCGACACAGACGAGGTGCGGGTTTCCACAGTCGACAACGGTGCCGGTGAAGGTCTGCCCGTTCACCGTCGCCGTGCTGGTGCCCCCGATGCGTGGCGGGGCCAGGGCGGCCGAGATGTCCCGCTCCCCCACCACGGCGCGCACCACGCCGGCCCGGGTCGCCACCGGCAGCCCGGCCGGATCCGGCCCGGCCAGGCCGGAGTCGACCAGGTAGCGGACGAAGACCCGGACGCCGTTGCCGCACATCTCCGCGTAGGAGCCGTCCGCGTTCCGGTAGTCCATGAACCATTCGGCCTCGCCGCTGTACCCGACCGCGTCGGGATGCTTGGCCGCCCGGACCACGCGCAACAGGCCATCCGCGCCGATCCCCCGCCGGCGGTCGCAGATCTGGGCGACCAGCGCGGGCGTCAGCTCCAGCCGGCCGTCCGGATCGGGCAGGATCACGAAGTCGTTGCCGGTCCCGTGGCCCTTGGCGAACTCCATGCTCACGATGATCCCAGGCGGGCCAGTTCCAGGGCCGCCGGCACCAGATCCGGGCGGGCCGCGTCCAGCCAGTGCACCCGCGGATCGCGGCGGAACCAGGAACGTTGCCGGCGGACGAACCGGCGGGTGGCCCGCACCGTCTCGGCGTACGCCCGCTGCTCGGTCCACTCGCCGTCGAGGAACCGCAGCACCTGCTGGTAGCCGAGGGCCCGGCTGGCGGTACGCCCCTCGCGCAGGCCGAGCCCGACCAGCTGCCGGACCTCGTCGACCAGGCCGGCCGCCCACATCCGCTCCACCCGCAGCGCGATCCTCTCGTCCAGTTCGGCCGGTTCGCGGTCCACGCCGATCTGCACCGCGTCGTACACCGGCTTGGGCTGGGGTAGCTCGGCGGTGAACGGTCCGCCGGTCAGCTCGACCACCTCCAGCGCCCGGACGATGCGCCGGCCGTTACTGGGCAGGATCCGGTCCGCGGCCGCCGGGTCGACCGCGGCCAGCCGGGCGTGCAGCCGCGCCGGGCCGATCCGGGCCAGCTCCGCCTCCAGCCGCTGGCGCAGGCCCGGGTCGGTGCCGGGGAACTCGAACTCCTCCAGCGCCGCCCGGACGTAAAGGCCGGACCCGCCGACCAGCAACGGCACCCGGCCGCGGGCGAGGATGCCGTCGATCGCCGCGCGGGCCAGCCGCTGGTACTCGGCCACGCTCGCCGGCTGGGTGACATCCCAGATGTCCAGCAGGTGATGCGGTACGCCCTCCCGCTCCGCCGCGGTCAGCTTGGCGGTCCCGATGTCCATCCCGCGGTAGAGCTGCATCGAGTCGGCGTTGACCACCTCGCCGCCGAGGGCGTGCCCCAGGGCGATGCTGAGCGCGGACTTGCCGGCCGCGGTGGGGCCGACGATCGCGATCACGCTCACCGGGCTGCCTCCCAGCTCGCCACGAAGTAGGCCACGCCGTAGGGCGCGTCGTCGTAGTGCAGCTCGCCACGGTAGCCACGGGCGCTGGCCTGGGCCGCGCCGGCGAGCACCTGCCACGGCGCCCGGCCGGCCACCAGCAGGCGCGCCGACAACTGCGGGTCGAGCGCGAGCAGGGCCGCGGCGTCCGCGGCCGCGAGGGCACGGGCCACCTCCTTGTCGTACGCCTCCGCGAGCGGGTCGTCGTAGCCGGGCGCCGCGGTCCCCCGGCAGGCCGAGCCGTCCCCCATCACCAGCAGCGCCACCCGGTCGTCGGTGCCGGCCAGCTCGGCGCCGATGGCGGCGCACTCCTCAGCCGGCAGTCGGTCGCTGACACATACCCCGGATGTCGGGTTCATGACGCCGGTCCGGTTGAGCAGCCAGGCGCCAATCAACAAGCTCAGCGGTTCCGCGGGGGGACCGCCGCCCGCATCAAAACGCGACTGATCGGGCAATCCATACCGGGCCATGGAAGTGAATTCGAGGTTTTCCACGGTAAATGTCCGTGGCCCGCCGCCCACCGCGACCAATCGGTCCGCGCCGGCGCGCAGCAGCCCGCGTACCGCGGATTCCGCGGCGGCGCGCAACGGGTCCAGCTCGGCCGCAGCGCCCGCCGCGAGTTGTGGGACCAACATCGGCGGATGGGGGCAGACCGCCGCGGCAACCAATGGCACGCGGTCCACGGTAGCCGGGCACCCGGCGACGGCGGCGGGCGTGGGATCGCCCCGACCCGCCCGGCCGTCGGCCGGCGAGTGAGCCGTCAGGGGTCACGGATTCCGGGACGGATGATCACGCCCCGGGCCGGTGGGATGGGTGCGGGGCAGGCAAATCGGCGAGGCTAGGACACCGTATGGTCACGGTCATCCACAGGCGCTCGACGCGGACCGGGTCAGACCTGTGAGAATGCGGAAAGAACTTTGCCGCGCGCCACTGGCGGCGTATCGTCGGGTCCCCCCGGCGGCGCCGGAGAACGAGGATGGGCACAATGAGCGACTGGACAGCCTTCGGTCGGGTCGACCCGGACGGCACTGTCTGGGTGAAGACGGCCGCGGGTGAGCGTGCCGTCGGTTCCTGGCAGGCCGGGACCCCCGAGGAGGGTCTGGCCCACTTTGCCCGGCGCTTCGCCGACCTGGTCACCGAAGTGGACCTGATCGAGACCCGGCTCCACACCGGCGCCGCCGACCCGGTGCAGTCGCTGGCCAGCATCCGCCGGCTGCGCGGCTCGCTGGAGACCGCGCACGTGGTCGGCGACCTCGACGGCCTCGCCGCCCGGCTGGACAAGCTCGCCGCGACGGCCGACGAGCGGGCCGGGGCTGTCCGCGCCGCCCGGGAGGCCGCCCGCGCGGAGGCTGTGGCCCGCAAGACGCTGCTGGTCGAGGAGGCGGAGAAGATCGCCGCCGAGGCCACGGCGTGGAAGGCGGCGGGCGACCGTCTCAAGGAGATCCTCGAGGAGTGGAAGACGATCCGGGGGATCGACAAGCGCACCGACAGCGAGCTCTGGAAGCGGTTCGCCGCCGCCCGGGACGCGTTCACCCGCCGCCGTGGCGCCCACTTCGCCAGCCTCGACGCGCAACGCAAGCAGGCGCAGGCGGTCAAGGAGGAGCTCTGCGCACAGGCCGAGGCGCTGGCCGAGTCGACCGACTGGGCGGCCACCGCAGCCCGGCTCAAGGAGCTGATGGCGCAGTGGAAGGCCGCGCCGCGCGCCTCCAGGGAGGCCGAGCAGCGGCTGTGGGAACGGTTCCGGGCCGCGCAGGACACCTTCTTCAGCCGGCGCAGCGAGGTCTTCTCCGCCCGGGACGCCGAGCTGCGCGCCAACCTGGAGCGCAAGCAGCAGCTGCTGGCCGAGGCGGAGGCGCTGGACGTCGACGCCGACCCGCGGGCCGCGCAGGCGAAGCTGCGGGAGATCCTGGGCCAGTGGCATGACCTCGGGCGGGTTCCGCGCGACTCCGCCGCCGGGCTCGACCGGCGGCTGCGGGCCGTGGAGGACAAGGTCAAGCAGGCCATGGACGCGGCCTGGCGGCGCACCGAGCCGTCGGCCAACCCGCTGCTGACCCAGATGCGCGAGCAGGTGGCGGAGGCGGAGGCGCGGCTGGCGCGGGCACGCGCCGCCGGGGACGCCAAGCGGATCCGCGAGGCGGAGCAGGCGCTGTCACTTAAACACATCACCGAGACCACCAGACCGACCTACAA
>JADGHA010000305.1 GCA_019689695.1 Micromonosporaceae bacterium
GGGCGCCGCGGGGCCCGGGGGCCGGCCCCCCGGGGCCCGGCACCCGGGGGGCCTGGCCCTCGTCGCACCGTACGCGGCCTTTCTCGCCCTGGTCTTCGCCTACCCGTTCGGCTTCGCGGTGTGGATCAGCTTCCACGACTACTTCTTCACCGCACCGGGCGCGCAGGTGGACCGGCCGTTCGTCGGCCTGGACAACTACACCGCCGTCCTGACCGATCCGGCGGTACGGCAGGCGTTCGGCAACATCCTCGTGTTCCTGGTCATCAACGTGCCGCTCACCACGGTGCTCGCGCTGCTGCTCGCCACCGCGCTCAACGGCGCCATCCGCGCGCGTACCTTCCTGCGGGTCGCGTACTACGTCCCGTACGTGACCGCGAGCGTCGCGGTGGTCGGCGTGTGGCTGTTCCTGTTCAACTCCGGCGGGCTGGTCAACAAGGTGCTCGGGCCGCTGGCCCCGGACCCGTCCTGGCTGGTCAACGAGAAGCTGGCGATGCCCACCATCGCCGTCTACGTGGCCTGGAAGCAGCTCGGCTTCTTCATCCTGCTCTACCTCGCCGCGCTGCAGAACGTGCCGAAGGAGCTGTACGAGTCGGCGGCGGTGGACGGCGCCACCCGGTGGCAGAGCTTCCGCAAGGTGACCGTGCCGGCCGTCCGCCCGGCGACCACGCTGGTGGTCATCCTGGCCACGATCACCGGCGCCAACCTGTTCACCGAGCCGTACCTGCTCACCGGCGGCGGCGGTCCCAACGGCGCCTCCGCCTCACCGGTCCTGCTGATGTACCAGCGCGGCATCGAGCAGGGCCAGCCGGACGTGGCGGCGGCGATCGGCGTGCTGCTGGTGGCGTTCGTGATCGCCGTCTCGCTGCTCAACCGACGGCTGCTGGAGAGGTCCTGACATGACGAGCATCGATTCCAGCACCCGGGACGCGCGCATTCCGACCGCTGTGCCGGTCACGGCCGGCGCGCGGCGGCGACGGTCACGGGGCGGCCTCCGGGCCCTGCCGCGCGTAGTCGTCCTTTTCGCCGGCGCCGTAGTGTTCCTGTTCCCCTTCTACTACATGCTGATCGGATCGTTGCAGGCCGAGCCGGACACCTCGCCGCGTGGCGCGTTCCCCACCGGCGGGCTCACCCTGGCCAACTACCGCGAGATCAACTCCGAAGTGGACCTGCTCCGGTCGCTGGTCAACTCGGGCATCTTCACCGGCGGCGTCATCCTGGCCACGGTGGTCTTCGGCGTGCTGGCCGGCTACGCCCTGGCCCGGCTGAGCTTCCGCGGCCGCGGCGCGCTGTTCGGCCTGGTCCTGCTCGTCCAGGTGGTGCCGTTCCAGTTGCTGCTGATCCCGCTGTATGTGCTGATCGTGCGCAGCTACGGGCTGGCCGACTCGTACCTGGGGATGATCCTGCCGTTCGCCATCAACTCGACCGCGGTCTTCGTGTTCCGGCAGTTCTTCCTCCAGCTTCCCGACGACCTGTTCGCCGCGGCCCGCATCGACGGCGCGGGCGAGGTGCGTACACTTTGGTCGATCGCCCTTCCGCTGGTGCGCCCAGCGGTGCTGACCGCCGTTTTGCTGACCTTCATCGGTCCGTGGAACGAGTTCCTCTGGCCGTTCCTCATCACGAAGCGCGCCGACATGCAGCCGCTGGCTGTGTCGCTGGCGAACTACATATCCAATGTGGCCGCACGGGCCGCCAACCCGTACGGCGCGGTACTGGCCGGTGCCTGCGTGCTCGCCGCACCGGCCGTGGCACTCTTCGTCGCATTCCAGCGGCACTTCACCTCAACCAACATCGGATCCGGCGTAAAGGGCTGAACTGTTGACCGTCTCCACCACCGTTCCGTACACCCTTGTCCGACTCGGCGTCGTCATGGCCCCGCTACCGGGAGAAGCGCTCGAGGCAGAAGGGGTGCTCAACCCGGCCAGCGGATACACCCCCGACGGCCGGCTGCACCTGCTGCCCCGGCTCGTCGCCAAGGGCAACGTCTCCCGCGTCGGCCTCGCCGAGGTCGAACTGCGCGACGGAGTCCCGGCCGGGGTGACCCGGCGGGGCGTCGTCCTGGCCCCGGACGAGGGGTGGGAACGCGGCGCGAGCCACGCCGGTGTCGAGGATCCGCGGGTGACGTGGGTGCCGGGCCTCGGCATGCACCTGATGACCTACGTCGCGTACGGCCCGCTCGGACCGAGGCTTGCGCTGGCGGCCTCGACCGACCTGCGGTCCTGGCGCCGGCTCGGCCCGGTCCAGTTCGCCTACGAACCCGGTCTGGACACCGATTTGAACCTGTTTCCCAACAAGGACGCCGTCTTCTTCCCGGAGCCGGTCCCCGGCCCGGACGGCCAGCCGTGCTACGCCATGCTGCACCGTCCGATGTGGGATCTGGGCTGGATCCGGGACGGCGAGACGGTCTACCTGCCTGCCGGGATCACCGACGAGCGGCCGGGCATCTGGATCTCGTACGTTCCGGCCGACGAGGTCAAGGCCGACATCCGGGCGCTGGCGCGCCCTTCCGGCCACCGGTGCGTGGCCTTGTCCGCGTACCCGTTCGAGGAAGTGAAGATCGGTGCCGGTCCGGCGCCGCTGCGGGTCGAGGAGGGGTGGCTGCTGATCCACCACGGCGTCACCGGGCACGTCCCGAAGAGCTGGCAGCCGACCGAGCAGCGGGTGCGGTACTCGGCCGGGGCGATGTTGCTCGATCCGGCCGACCCGTCCCGTGTCCTGGCCCGGACCCCCGAGCCCATCCTCTCGCCCGAGACCGAGGACGAACTGTCGGGCACGGTGCCCAACGTGGTGTTCCCCACCGCGATCGAAAAGGTCGACGGTGTGCACTACGTCTTCTACGGCATGGCCGACGCCAAGATCGGTGTGGCCAGGCTCGACCGGACGCCCTAGTGGCCAGGCCCGGCTGGGCGTCGTCGGCGCCGGCTGCTTCGCCCCGTTGATCCCCGCCACGCTGAGGGCAGGAACGAGCATCACCACCTGTCGTACCGATGAGGAGCTGACATGAAACGTCACCCCCTGCTCCGTCTCGCCACGCTGCTCGCCGCCCTGGTGGCGGCCACCATTCCCATCCCCGTCCCGGCACAGGCGGGATCGGACGGCGTCACCTCCGGCGCGCCGTCCTCGGTCACCGCACCGCTGACGAACCTGTCTCATCTGGACTTTCTCCGGGAGACGGTGCGCCCACCCAGCCAGCCCGGACACACCACGTACCGGATGGCCGAGTCACCGGACATCGGCGTGCTGTGGACCTATGCAGAGCCCAATCCGGATGGCACGTTCCGACGGGTCGGCGGCGGCCAGTACCACCCGGACACGAACACGTGGGGCCAGGGCGCGTACAACGCCGATGACATCTCCCGGGCGGCGGTGGTGTACCTGCGCCACTGGCGGCAGACCGGCGCCACCTCGAGCCGGGAGGCCGCGTACGAGCTGTTGCGCGGGCTGACCTACCTGCAGACGGCGACCGGCCCGGACGCCGGCAACGTGGTGCTGTGGATGCAGCCGGACGGCACGCTCAACCCCAGCCCGGACCCGAAGGACTCGCCCGACCCGTCCGACAGCGGCCCGTCGTACTGGCTGGCCCGCACCGTCTGGGCGCTCGGCGAGGGGTACGCGGCCTGGCGCGACGAGGATCCCCACTTCGCGGCGTTCCTTCGCCAGCGGCTCGACCTCGCCATCGCCGCCCTCGACCGGCAGGTCCTGGTGCGCTACGGCCAGTGGCTTGTGATCGACGGGGAGCGCACGCCGGCCTGGCTCATCGTGGACGGGGCGGACGCGACCGCGGAAGCGGTGCTCGGCCTCGCCGCGTACGTCGAGGCAGGCGGCGGGCCGGCCGCCCGGCAGGCGCTGCGCCGGTTCGCCACCGGCATCGCGGCGGTGGCCGGCGGCGACGCGCGGCACTGGCCGTTCGGCGCGGTGCGCCCGTGGGCGGTGTCCCGCTCGGTCTGGCACGCCTGGGCATCGCAGATGCCGGCCGCGCTGGCCAGGGCCGGGCAGGTCCTGGGCGACCCGCAGCTGCTCGCCCCTGCCGTCACCGACTCCGCCGTCTTCACCCCTTGGCTGCTGACCTCCGGAGGCGCGGACAACGGCCGGCTGCCCACGCCGGTGGACCGGACGCAGATCGCCTACGGCGTCGACTCGCGGGTCGAGTCGCTGCTGGCCGTGGCCGACGCCACCGGCAGCGCCGGGTTCCGGCAGCTTGCCGGCGCCGTCGCGGCGTGGTTCTTCGGTGCCAACGCGGCCGGCCGGCAGGTGTACGACCCCGCCACCGGCCGGACCCTGGACGGCATCTCCGGTGATGGACACGTCAACGGCAACTCCGGCGCCGAGTCAACAATCCACACCCTGCTCACCATGCTGGCGCTGGACGCCCATCCCGATGTGGCTGCCCTGGCCCGCAACGGTCACGTGGTGCAGCGGGTCGGTACCACCGTGGTGGAGGCCGAGCAGGGGACGCCGGAGGGCGGTGCGGCCGTGGTGACCCCGCCATCGACCTGGACCGGCGAGTCCTCGTTCAGCGGCGCGTACGTGAGCCTTCCCGCCGGATCCGCTCTCAGCCTGCCGGTGCCGGCGTCGACGCAGCCACGGTTGGTGCTCCCGGTGGTCGACCTCCATCCGGGTAGTAAGGCCGCGACGACATGGCGCGGCGGTGACTCGTCCGATGTGGACATCCTCGGCCGGGTGAGCCACGGCAAGATCGGCGCGCAGGGCGCGTCTCCCGCACCCGGTGCCCTGCTACCGGTAACACTTCCCGTCGAACTGGCCGCGAACGGCTCCCGGCTTGAGATCTCCGCCGCGCGGCATGCCAGCCCGACGGACACCGCCGTGGTAGACGCCGTCATGCTCGAGCCCCTGGTGTCCAGCCTGGTGCTCGCCGACGACGGTCACGGCCTCGCGGTCCTGCACAGCGCCGCTCGGACGCCACGCGTCACCAGCGTGGCCCTGCCGGGCAACGCGAACGCCGTCGTGGACGCGTACGACTCGGCCGGGCGGCTCCAGCTCGCCCACCATGCGGCTGGGGCACAGGTGCCGGCCAAGGTGCTTCCGGGCGGCTTCACCATCCTCCGTTGGTGACCCGACTGCGCGGCGCCAGGTACCGCGCGCCTGGATGCGGAGTTCGCCGCCGGCCCCCCCCGCCGGGGGGGGGCCCCCCCCAAACTCCCCGGGCGGGGCCACGTCATCCATGCCCTGTGTCGCGGCCCTAGCGCGGCGAATAGGGTGGCAGTTTGACGACTGGAGGTGCGGTGCTGCTCAACATCAATCCGCTGCTCACCGGCGAGCTGCTCAAGCGGCTCGACGAGATGGGGCACTCGGACCACCTGGTGATCGCCGACGCGAACTTCCCGGCGCACCGCCTCGACCCGCACGCGTTGGAGTACCCCGGCACGACGGTGAGCCAGGTCGCCGCCGCGGTGTGCGAGGTCCTGCCCCTCGACCCCGAATTGGCCCCGGTGCTGATGGACAGCGGGC
>JADGHA010000306.1 GCA_019689695.1 Micromonosporaceae bacterium
GGCCAGGCCTGTCCCGCGCAGCCGCACGGACCACTCCTGGCCGGCGTCGACCGCGGTCAGCTGCACCACCCCGACCCGGTCGGCCGGGCCGCGCCGGTGCCCGGCCGGCAGCCAGCTGTCCAGCACCTCGCTCACCCCGTCGGCGGCGAGCTTCGCCTCCACCGGCTCGGCCTGCCCGCCGGCCATCTGCGCGTCCCAGCGGTGCACCGCGGTCTCGTGGGCCATCCGCCGGTGCCAGAACCAGGCCTTCTTCGCCTGTGGCGCCCAGTTCCACGCGGGTAGTTCCGGGTCCAGCCCGTCCAGCATTTCCATCAGCCGGCCGAACTCGTCGTCCCACCAGGTCAGCGCCGCCGGCCCGGCCGGGCGGCCGGTGCGGTCGGGGCGGCGCGGATCGGGCGGGGTGACCACTCCGCGCATGGCATGCCCGGACACCCAGGCATAGACGGCGCCAAGATGGTGCACCAGGTCCAGTACGGTCCATTCCGGACAGCTGGGCACGGGTGCGTCGAGCGGGGCGTTCGCCACCGCGTCGCGGAACGCGGGTCCGTCCGCGCGCAGTGCGGAGATCCAGAAGTCCTTACCCCCCTGCGTCCTGGCCATCGCGTCCTCCCCGATTGCCCGGCTGGGTTCCAGCCTAGGGTGAAGAGCGTGCCCGACGTTAGCGCCGAGTTGAGCGCGTACACAACGCTACGGCTGGGCGGCCCCGCCGGCCGGCTGGTGACCGCCACCAATGCCGACGAAATAACCAAATCAGTCAGAGAGTGCGGTCTCGCCGGCGAACCGGTCCTGGTCCTGGCCGGCGGGAGCAACGTGGTGATCTCCGACGCCGGGTTCCCCGGCACCGTCGTGCTGATCCGTTCCCGTGGTCTGGAGGTCTCGGCGGAGGACGCCAGCAGCGTGACGATCACCGTGGAGGCGGGCGAGCCCTGGGACGAGGTGGTCGCCGCCACGGTGGCGGAGGGCTGGTCGGGCGTGGAGTGCCTGTCCGGGATCCCGGGCTCGGCGGGCGCCACGCCGATCCAGAACGTCGGGGCCTACGGGCAGGAGGTCGCCGACACGATCAGCGCGGTGCGGGTGTACGACCGCCAGACCGACGAGGTGGTCACGCTCGACCCGGGCGAGTGCCGGTTCGCCTACCGGTCGAGCGCATTCAAACGCCAGGACCGGTGGGTGATCCTGTCGGTCGACTTCCGGCTGACCCGGTCGCCGCACTCCACGGCGATCCGGCACGCCGAGCTGGCGCAGACACTGGGTGTTCCGCCGGGCGGGCGAGCGCCCCTGGCGGCAGTACGGGAGGCTGTGCTGGCGCTCCGGGCCCGCAAGGGCATGGTGCTCGATCCGGCTGACCCGGACACCTACTCGGTGGGTTCGTTCTTCACCAACCCGGTGCTCGACGCCGCGGCCTTCGAGGCACTGACCGCCCGGGCCGGTTCGCTGCCCGCCTGGCCGGGGCCGGACGGGACGGTCAAGGTGAGCGCCGCCTGGCTGATCGAGCGGGCCGGCTTCACCAAGGGGTACGGGCGGGTGGCGAAGGCGGGTGAAGATGCCGCTGCCGACCGGGGCGTGGCGATCTCGTCCAAGCACACGCTGGCCCTGACCAACCGGGGCGCCGGCACCACGGCGGCCCTGCTCGACCTCGCGCGGGAGATCCGCGCCGGGGTGCGCGACCGGTTCGGTGTCACCCTCTACCCGGAGCCGGTCCTGGTCGGCTGTTCGATCTAGCGTGCCGAGCCGGTGGGCCGCTCACCGAACCACGCGCGGCTGACCGGTCAGGATGGCCGGAAAGCCGCGCGCGCGACGCGGAACAGAACCTTTCGCAGCCGCTTCGCTCGCAGCCGCCTCGCGCGGAGCTGCCGGCGCTGCCGGAGTTGCCGGCGGCGCAGCTCCCGCTCAAGCGGCTGCCACGGGTCGGCTATCGGCGACGGGCCCGTGGCCCGGGATGGCCGGAAGGTCACGATTACATTCTGACAATCCGGGCGTCGCGCCGGGTGGCTATTGGTTGAACTGTTCACGGCGGCCAGGCGACGGTGAGCTCACCCAGGCGCCAGCGGGCGGGGCGGTCCAGCACGCGCCACCCCGCGTCGCGCACGACCGCCGCGGCCCGCACCCACCGCTGCCGCGGGCCGAACGGGGCGTACGGCGCCGCCACCCGCCACCCCCGGTCCAGCGCCTGGATCAGGTCATGGATCGGCTCGCCCGGCACGTTGTGGTGGATCAGCGCCTTGGGCAGCCGCTCGGCCAGCGTCGCCGGAGTGTCCAGTGTGGAGAGCTTGGCGGCGAACGTCAACGACCGCGGGCCGCGCTCGGTGAGGCTGAGCCAGCAGGCGAGCCGGCCCAGCTCGTCGCAGGTGCCTTCGACGAGGACGCCGCCGGGGGCCAGTGCCCCGGTCATCGCGGCCCACGCACCCTCCACCTCGGACTCGTCGTACTGGCGCAGCACGTTCATCGCGCGGACCAGCACCGGGCGCAGGCCGGCCAGCTCGAAGCCGCCCCGGGCGAAGGTCAGCCCGGGCGGGTCGGCGGCAGGGGCGGCTGCGGCTACCCGTACCGGATCGATCTCCAGCCCGACCACGCGGACGTCCGGTCTGACCGCGCGGGCCAGCCGGGCGCGCAGCTCGACCGTGGTGACCGGGGTCGCGCCGTACCCGAGGTCGACGACGAGCGGGTCCGCAGCGCCGCGCAGCAGGTCGGCGTAGTGGGCCACGATCCAGTTGTCGACCCGGCGCAGCCGGTTCGGGTTGGTGGTGCCGCGGGTGACCGACCCGACCGGAGGCATCAGAACACCCGGTGCACCTTGTGCTGCGCGGCCTGGGCGAGCGGGCGGACCACCATGCGGTCGATGTTCACGTGGTGCGGCAGGGTGGCCGACCAGGCGATGCACTCGGCGATGTCCTCGGCCACCAGCGGCTTGGCCACCCCGGCGTAGACCGCGGCCGCCTTCTCGGCGTCCCCGTTGAAGCGGACCAGCGCGAACTCGTCGGTGCGGACCATCCCCGGGTCGATCTCGACCACCCGCACCGGACGGCCGCACAGCTCCAGCCGCAGCGTCTCGGCGAGCGCGGTCTGCGCGTGCTTGGCCGCCGCGTAGCCTCCGCCGCCTTCGTACACGATCAAACCGGCGGTGGAGCTGAGCACCACGACGGTCCCCGCGCCCGACGCCTCCAGGGCCGGCAGCAGGGCCTGGGTCACCCGCAGCGTGCCGAGCACGTTCACGTCGTACATCCACTGCCAGTCGGCGACCGAGCCGGACGCGACCGGGTCCAGGCCGCGGGCCCCGCCGGCGTTGTTGACCAGCAGGGTGACCGGTGCGGCCAGCTCGGCCACGGCGGCGGCGAGCCGGGCCACCTCCTGGTCGGAGGTGACGTCGCAGCGGATGGGGGTGGCCACGCCGCCGGCCGCGGAGACCTCGGCCGCCAGCGCGTCCAGCCGGTCCCGCCGCCGGGCCGCCGCGACCACGTGGAAGCCCTCGGCGGCCAGCCGCCGGACTGTTGCCGCACCGATCCCGCTGGACGCACCCGTGACGACCGCGACCGTCCGATCCATGGCCACCATCCTGCCAAGCGGCCGCGGCTGCGGGGACTGCCGGGCGGGCCACCAGCGGCGGCGGTGTCCCGCGAGAGGTTTGTCACGCCGGACCGTCGGCGCTCAGATGATCTGGGTACCCACAGGGAAGATGACCGGCGGACCGAGAGTTGAACCCTGAAGTGTCGGCCTCCCGACAGCCGGCGCGCAGGTCAACCGAGGGCGGTCCATACGTACGGAAGGAACGGATGTGGGTCACCTCCACGACAGGTTCATCCGGCAACCATCATTCCCCCGCCCGCCTTCGCTTCCCGCCCGATCTCGAACCATCCCCGCTCCCGGCCTGACCCGCATCGCGACCCTGTCCGTACACACGTCGCCGCTGGACCAGCCCGGGACCGGCGACGCCGGCGGGATGAACGTCTACATCGTCGAGGTGTCCCGACGGCTCGCCGCGGCCGGCGTGGCGGTGGAGATCTTCACCCGGGCCACCGCCAGCGACCTGCCGCCCATCGTGGAGATGGCCCCCGGGGTGCAGGTGCGGCACGTCACCGCCGGCCCGTTCGAGGAGCTGGCCAAGGAGGAGCTGCCGGCCCAGATGTGCGCGTTCACCAGCGGGGTGCTGCGCGCCGAGGCGGCCCGGGCACCAGGCTGGTACGACCTGATCCACTCGCACTACTGGCTGTCCGGCCAGGTGGGCTGGCTGGCCAAGGACCGCTGGGGGGTGCCGCTGGTGCACACCGCGCACACCCTGGCCAAGGTGAAGAACGCCCAGCTCGCCGAGGGGGACCGGCCGGAGCCGAAGGCCCGGGTGATCGGCGAGGAGCAGCTGGTGGCCGAGGCGGACCGGCTGGTGGCGAACACCGGGTTCGAGCGGCATGAGCTGATCTCCCGCTACGGCGCCGATCCGGCCCGCGTCTCGGTGGTCACCCCGGGCGTGGACCTCGACCGCTTCCGCCCGCCGGCCAGCGGCTGCGCGGACGAGGCGCGGCTGCGCGCCCGGCGCCGGTTCCACCTGCCGCCGGACGCGCACGTGGTCGCGTTCGTCGGCCGGATCCAGCCGCTCAAGGCGCCGGACGTGCTGGTCCGGGCGGCGGCTGCGCTGCACCTGCGCGACCCCGCGGTCGCCCGCCGGCTGGTCCTGCTGGTGGTCGGCGGACCGAGCGGGACCGGGCTGGAACGCCCCGCCGCGCTGATGGAGCTGGCCGCCTCGCTGGGGCTCTCCAGCGCAGTGCGCTTCCTGCCGCCGCAGCCCGCGGCTGCGCTCGCCGACGTGTACCGGGCCGCCGACCTGGTCGCCGTCCCGTCGCACAACGAGTCGTTCGGCCTGGTCGCTCTGGAGGCTCAGGCCTGCGGTACGCCGGTGGTGGCGGCCGCCGTCGGCGGCCTGGTCACCGCCGTCCGGGACGGGGTCAGCGGCGTCCTGGTCGACGGGCACGACCCGGACGACTGGGCGCGCGTCCTCGGCGGGCTGCTCGCCGCACCCGGTCGCCGGGCCGAACTGTCCCGGGGAGCCGCCGAGCACGCCCGCGGCTTCTCCTGGGACCGGACCGCGGCCAAGCTGCTCGCCGTCTACCGTGAGGCGGTGGCTGAACACCGTGCCCGGACCGCCGCCGAACTGGCCGGGGGCCTGGTATGGACGAGGTGAACCGGGTCGCCGCACTCATCGAGTCGGTCTGCGCCGAGCGGTCGCTGGAGTGGGAGAAGACCGGCGAGCACTCGTACGCGGTCACCCTGCCCGGCACCCACAAGCTGAAGACGGTCTGCAACCTCATCGTCGGCGACCACGCGCTGCGGATCGAGGCGTTCGTCATGCGCCAGCCCGACGAGAACCGCGAGCGGCTGTGGGCCTGGCTGTTGCAGCGCAACGCCCGGATGTACGGGGTGGCCTTCGCCATCGACCAGGTGGGTGATGTCTACCTGACCGGACGGGTCGGGCTGGGC
>JADGHA010000307.1 GCA_019689695.1 Micromonosporaceae bacterium
CCTTCTTCCCCGGCCGCCCGCGCTGCGCCCCGCGCCGGCGCCGGCGGGCATGTCGCCACCGCTCGCGTTCCGGATGGTCGTCGAACGCCAAGTCCAGTTCGTCAATCATCACGTCCGCCTCCGCGCATCGAGCCACCCCTGCAGGATCTCCACAGCGGCGGCCTGATCGATCACCGCACGTTGGCGCCGCCCCCTGACGCCTCGCTCGGCCAGCCTACGGGTTGCTGCTACCGTCGACATCCTCTCGTCGGCCAACCGGACCGGGACCGGCGCGATCTCGGCGGCCAACTGCTGGGCATATGTCCGGGCTTGCTCCGCCGCCGGCCCCTCCATCCCGGTCAGTCTTACGGGCAGTCCCACCACCACTTCCACGCAGTCATGTTCGTCTACGAGTCGTGAAAGTTCGCGGATATCCGCCGGAACTGTCCCTTTCCCGGCATTCCGGTCGCGGCGGAGAGTGACGAGAGGTGTGGCCAGGATGCCGTCGGGGTCGCAGATGGCGACACCCACCCGCACCTGTCCGACGTCGACGCCGAGCCGCACACCTCGCGGGTCTAGCACGCCCCTGATCCAACCACACGCTTCCCGCGCTCTCTCCACCCGCCGCTGATCACGGGGGTAGGTGGCGACAAAGTGGACATTTTGCGCCGCCAATCTCGTGATCAACGGGGGCGGAGGCGGGTCAGCTGTTCGGAAGCGCGGGTCAGAGGGCCTGTTCGACGGCGCTGAGCAGGGCCGGCGCCTGGTCCGCCGGTACCCCGCCGCCCTGGGCCAGGTCCGCGTTGCCGCCGCCCCGGCCGGACAGCGCCAGCTTGACCAGGTCGGCCGCGGACAGCCCGCGCTGCTTGGCCGGCCCGTTCACCGCCACCACCATGGACGCCTTGCCCGCGTTGCGCACCGCCACCGCGACCACCGCGGGCCGCGAGGCCGGGATCTTGCCGCGGATCTCCTGGGCCAGCGTGCGCACGTCGTTGCCGGCCGTGCCCTCGGGCGCCTCGGTGCCCACGTACGCCACCCCGCGCACGTCCCTGGCCTGCTCGGCCAGCGCCCCTGCGTTGCCCAGCACCAGCTGGGCGCGCAGCTTCTCCAGCTCCTTCTCCGCGTCCCGCAGCGCGGTCACGGTCTGCTCGACCCGTTCGGCCACCTCCTCGGGCCGGGCCCGGTACAGGTCGGCCAGCCGGGACACCAGCAGGTGCTCCCGGGCCAGGTAGTTGAACGCGTCGATGCCGACCAGCGCCTCCACCCGGCGCACCCCGGAGCCGATGGACGACTCGGAGAGGATCTTCACCAGGCCGAGCTGGCCGGAGCGGGCCGCGTGCGTGCCACCGCACAGTTCCCTGGCGTAGTCGCCGACCTCGACCACCCGCACCTCGTCGCCGTACTTCTCGCCGAACAGCGCCATCGCGCCGGACGCCCGCGCGTCGGCCAGGCTCATCAGCTTCGCGTGCACCTCGAGGTCCTCGATCAGCACCTCGTTGATCTGCTGCTCGACGTCGCGCAGCACGCCCGGCGGCACGGCACCCGGGGTGTTGAAGTCGAACCGCAGCCGGCCCGGCGCGTTCAGCGAACCGGCCTGGGTCGCCGACTCGCCGAGGAAGTTGCGCATCGCGGTGTGCACCAGGTGGGTCGCGGTGTGCGCCCGCGAGATCGCCTTCCGCCGGTTCACGTCGATCTCGGCGAAGCTCTCCTCACCGGCACGCAGCTCGCCGCGCACCACGCGGGCCCGGTGCACGATCAGCCCTGGCACCGGCTGCTGCACGTCGTACACCTCGGCCTGGCCCCCGGCGAGGGTGATCAGGCCCTGGTCGGGCTGCTGGCCGCCACCCTCGGCGTAGAACGGGGTGGCGTTCAGCACCACCTCGACCAGGTCGCCTTCGCCCACCGCCGGCAGCATTACGCCCTCCGGCGACAGCAGCGCGCGGACCTTGGCCTCCCGCTTCACCTCGTGATAGCCGGTGAAGTGGGTCGGCCCGCCCTCGTCGAGCACCGCCCGGTACGCGGACAGGTCGGCGTGGCCGGTCTTGCGCGCCTGCGCGTCCGCCTTCGCCCGGGCCCGCTGATCGGCCATCAGCCGGCGGAAGCCCTCCTCGTCCACCCGCAGCCCCTGCTCGGCCGCGATCTCCAGGGTCAGGTCGATCGGGAAGCCGTACGTGTCGTGCAGCTGGAACGCCTTCTCCCCGGACAGGCTCGTGCCACCGGAGCGCTTGGTCTCGGCGATCGCGGTGTCCAGGATCGTGGTGCCCGCGCGCAGCGTGGCCAGGAACGCGTCCTCCTCCGCGTACGCGTACTGGGAGATCCGGTCGAAGTCGGCGGCGAGCTCGGGGTAGGACGGCGCCATGCAGTCCCGGGCCACCGGCAGCAGCAGCGGCAGCGCCGGCTCCTGCCAGCCGAGCAGGCGGATCGCCCGGATCGCCCGGCGCATGATCCGGCGCAGCACGTAGCCGCGGCCCTCGTTGGACGGCACCACCCCGTCCCCGATCACCATCAGGGCGGTGCGGACATGGTCCGCGATCACCCGCAGTCGCACGTCGTCCGGGTGCGACTCGGTGGCCGCGTGCCCGGACCGCGCGCCGTACCGCCGGCCGGTCAGCTCGGCCGCCCGGTCCAGGATCGGGCGCACCTCGTCGATCTCGTACAGGTTGTCCACGCCCTGCAGGATCGATGCCATCCGCTCCAGGCCCATGCCGGTGTCGATGTTCTTCGCCGGCAGCTCGCTGACGACCCGGAAGTCCTCCTTGCTGCGTACGTCGGTGATCTCGTACTGCATGAAGACGAGGTTCCAGAACTCCAGGTAGCGGTCCTCGTCGGCGTCCGGGCCGCCGTCCCGGCCGTACTGGGGACCGCGGTCGAGCCACAGCTCCGAACACGGGCCGGCCGGCCCGGGGATGCCCATGTGCCAGTAGTTGTCCTTCTTGCCCCGGCGGACGATCCGCTCCACCGGCACGCCGACCGTCTTGTGCCAGATGTCGAAGGCCTCGTCGTCGTCGTGGTAGACGGTGACCCAGATCTTCTCCGGGTCCAGCCCGAAGCCGCCCTGGCTCACCGGCTTGGTGGACAGCTCCCAGGCCAGCGGGATGGCGCCTTCCTTGAAGTAGTCGCCGAACGAGAAGTTGCCGTTCATCTGGAAGAAGGTGCCGTGCCGGCTGGTCTTGCCGACCTCGTCGATGTCCGGTGTCCGGAGGCACTTCTGCACGCTCGCGGCGCGCCGGAACGGCGGCGTCTGCTGGCCGAGGAAGTACGGCACGAACTGGACCATGCCGGCGTTGATGAACAGCAGGTTCGGGTCCTCGATGGCGGGCAGCGGGGCACTCGGCACAACGGTGTGGCCGTTGTTCTCGAAGTGGGCGAGAAACCGCCGCTTGATCTCCGCTGTCCTCATCGGATGCCTTCCCGGTCTTCCTCTTCCCTCGGTTCTCCGGCGGGGTCCGCCGGATGCTGGGCGGCCAGCATCGCCTCGTGGATCTGCTGCTCCCGCTCGGCCATGCCGTCCCGCACGTCATCGACGAAGCTACGCACCGACTCGACCAGCCCGCCAGCCGTTTCCCGCGCCGCGGCGGCCAGGCCGCTGGGACTGTACGCCCGCGCCCGCTTGGTGACGCCGCGGACCACCAGCCCGCCGATGGCCAGCCCGATGCCCAGCCACAGCAACCGCTTCATCCTTCCATCCTTCCTGGACGCGCTCCGGAGCCGGGGGTACGCGCCGTCAGCGGGCCGCCCGGGGCAGGCCGGCACCGTTGCTCGCGGCCTCGCCGGCCGCCCGGGCACCGGCCCGGCCGCGCCGGGCCTGCCTGCGGCGCTGCTTCAGCTCCGCGCGTACCTCGCGCTCCTGCTCGGCGTGCCGGCGCGCGGCGGCCGCCCGGCGTACCCCGTAGCCGAAGGCAGCGATCTTGACCAGGGGATTGGTGGCCGCGGCGGTGACCACGGCGGAGAGGTTCGCCACGTTACCCGTCACTTGCTGTACATGGCCAGTCACCGTATCGAGCTTCTCCAGCTGGATGTTCACCCCGTCCAGGGTGGTGCTCATCTGGCCCAGCGCGGTGTTCACGTTCTCCACCGTCGTGTTTGCGTTGACCAGCAGCGGCGCGGTGCGCTCGGTCAGGCTGTTGATCGCGTCGGTGGCGGCGTCGATCGTGCGCCGCAGCCGCAGGATCGGCACGGCGAGCACCAGTACCAGCATCAGGAACGCCCCGGACGCGATCAGGGCTGCGATCTCCATGCCACTTCCCTTCACTAGTACCGGACCTGCCGGCTCCTGTCCCGGCGCGCGCAGTCCACAGTCAACCGCCAACGTGCAGACCCTACCCTGCGTGACGAGAGACTTCGCGCGACCGGCCGATCTCGCTCCGATCAGCCGGTCGCGCTGGGATCAGCCGGTCGGGGACGGGGTGAGCGGATCCGGGGTGAAGACGGCGTCCGGAGTCTCGCCGGTCAGGCTCGAGTCCACCTTCGGCTCCGGCCCCCGCCCCCGCTCGTCGTCGATCCGGTTACGCACCTTGATCGAGACGACCGAGCCGGAGCAGTCGTCCTGCTTACCGGGGACGGTCCCCGGCGAGGCGGTCGGCCCGACGGTCGGCCGCAGCCGCAGCGGGTCGGACTTGCAGGTCGGGTCGCGCACCCACAAATCCAACGTGTACTCGTCCCGCCGCCAGCAGGAGTAGTGACCGGGCACCGGGAAGTCCGGGCACTGTTTCACCTTCCACGGCCGCCAGCCCGCCGAACGCAGGGCGTTCTGGTACACGTTCGCGGTTTCGTCAGTCGGGCGCTCGGAGGTCAGCTCCCGCTCACGGAAGCGGCAGTCGATGATGCACCAGCGGCTGCCGTACGAGGTGTCGGTCCGGCTCGCCTCTGCCCACGCGGGCAGTGGCAGCGCGTTGAGCGAGGTGAAGACCGGATCCCGGGTGGCGTCCCGGATCAGCAGGTAGAGCGGCAACGCGCCGAGGATGACCACCACGACCGAGAGCAGGGTGGCCAGCCGGAGCCGCTGCTGGGTGCGCAACTGCCGGCGCAGCTCGGCACGGGCGCCCACCACCGGCCGGCGCGGCCGTCCGGCCGCCGGTCGGACGGCACCCGCGGCCCGGCCCGGTGGCCGGTCCAGGGCCTCGGCCGTCCCGCTCGTGGCCTGCTCCGTTCCTGCGGCGCGGGAACCGGGCGGCGCCGCCTCCCCGGTGTCCTCCGCCCGGGCGGGTCGTGGCGGCCGGGCCGGCGAGCTCGGTGCGTTGCGGACCGGCGAGCCGGATGGGTCACCGATCGGGGAGCCGGCCGGGCCACGGGCTGGGAAGCCAGGTGCGGTGCGGGCCGGGGAACCGGGGCCGGCCGGACTGGCCGGCGTGCCGCCGGTCGCCGTGGTCGGCCGGCTGGCCGCGGCACCCAAAGGCGCAGTGCGGGCGGCGCCATTCGCCGGGGCGGTGGGCGCCGCCGACGCGGCGCGACCGG
>JADGHA010000308.1 GCA_019689695.1 Micromonosporaceae bacterium
GCCTGATCGGCGGGGGCGGGGGGGGCGGGCGCCGCCGCCGCCGGCGCCCCCCCCCGGCGCCGCGGCCCCCGCGACCCGCCAGCTCGGGTCATGGCGGATCGCCGCCGTCTCCGGCAGGAAGTGCGGCAGCTGCCCGGTGGCGTACCGGGCCCGGCGGGCCCGGCGAGTATCCAGCAGCGCCACCCGGCGGGCCGCGAACTCCCGGTCCAGTGCGACCAGGAAGTCCAGTGCCTTCGGGCTGAGGATCTCCTCGTACCGCTCGCCCCACCGGCCGGTGATCTCCACCGTCATGCGAACTGCTCCTGTTCGGTCGAGCCGCGCAGCGCGACCGTCTCGGCGGCCGGGTTGAGCACGGTGCTGACCAGGTCGAAGTAGCCGGTGCCCACCTCGCGCTGGTGCTTGACCGCGGTGTAGCCATCGGCCGCGGCCGCGAACTCCCGCTCCTGCAGCGCCACGTACGCCGGCATGCCCTCCCGCGCGTAGCCGTGGGCGAGCTCGAACATCGAGTAGTTCAGCGCGTGGAAGCCGGCCAGCGTGATGAACTGGAACTTGTACCCCATGTGGCCCAGCTCGGTCTGGAACTTGGCGATCGTCGCCTCGTCCAGGTGCCGGCGCCAGTTGAACGAGGGCGAGCAGTTGTAGGCGAGCAGCTTGTCCGGGTACCGCGCCTTGATCGCCTCGGCGAACCGGCGGGCCACGGCCAGGTCGGGTGTGCTGGTCTCCATCCAGAGCAGGTCGGCGTACGGGGCGTACGCCAGGCCGCGGGCGATGCAGGGCTCGATGCCGTTGCGGACGCGGTAGAAGCCCTCGGCCGTCCGCTCCCCGGTCGTGAACGGACGGTCACGCTCGTCGACATCGCTGGTGATCAGCGTCGCGGCCTGCGCGTCGGTGCGGGCGACGATGATGGTGGGCACGCCGGCCACGTCCGCGGCGAGCCGGGCGGCGTTCAGCGTCCGGATGTGCTGCCCGGTCGGGACCAGCACCTTGCCGCCGAGGTGGCCGCACTTCTTCTCGGAGGCCAGCTGGTCCTCCCAGTGCACGCCGGCCGCGCCCGCCGCGATCATGGCGGTCATCAGCTCGTACGCGTTGAGAACACCTCCGAAGCCGGCCTCGGCGTCGGCCACGATGGGGGCGAGCCAGTCGAACGGCGGGTCGACGCCCTCCGCGGTGGTGATCTGCGCGGCGCGCAGCAGTGCGTTGTTGATCCGGCGCACCACCGCGGGCACCGAGTTGGCCGGGTAGAGGCTCTGGTCCGGATAGGTCTGGCCGGCCAGGTTGGCGTCCGCGGCGACCTGCCAGCCGGACAGGTAGATCGCCTTGAGCCCGGCGCGCACCATCTGCACCGCCTGGTTGCCGGTGAGCGCGCCGAGCGCGGCGATGTACTCCTCCTCGTGCAGCAGGCGCCACAGCCGCTCGGCGCCGCGCCGGGCGAGGGTGTGCTCCTCCTGGACCGTGCCGCGCAGCCGGATCACGTCGGCGGCCCGGTAGGTGCGCTCCACCCCGCGCCACCGCGGGTTGGTGGCCCACTCGCGCTGCAGCTCATCTGCCGGTGCGGGCATCGAACTCTCCTTTGTGCCGTGCGGAAATTTGCGTCAGGCCGTGACGATGACATGACGCCGGCAGGCCGGAAAAGACACGGAAACTGCTAATTCCTGAAAACTCCCGGCGGATTCTTGCAAATTTGCGAAAGGATTCTTTTTCAGCTGTGCTAATGTGGGCCGGTCCGGATCGAGGAGCCACCGCGATGACCAAGATGTTCGCCGGCGCGCGGTTGCGCCGGCTGCGCGAGGAGCGCGGGATCAGCCAGATCGACCTGGCCCGGCAGCTGGAGATCTCGCCCAGCTACCTCAACCAGATCGAGCACGACTCGCGGCCGCTGACCGTCCCCGTGCTGATCCGGATCACCGAGGTGTTCGGCGTGGACACCGCGTACTTCGCGCCGCACGACACGCCGCGCCTGGTGGCCGACCTGCGGGAGGCGCTGCCGGCCCGGGTGGGCCTGCCCGACCTGACCGAGCTGGCGACCCGGCTGCCCGAGGTCGCCGAGGCGGTCATCGAGCTGCACCGCCGCTTCCGCCAGACCGAGGACCAGCTCGCCGAGCTGGTCGGCGACCGGGAGCAGGCCACCGGCCGCAGCCCGCACGACCAGGTGACCGACTTCTTCTACCGGCGGCAGAACTACGTGCCCGAGCTGGACGAGGCGGCCGAGGCCCTGGCCGCCCAGATCGGCGTGCGCCGGGGTACGGCGTGGGCGGCGCTGCGCGACCGGCTGGCCGACCGGCACGGTGTGCGGATCGTCCACCAGGACACCGACGCGCTCGCCGGCGACCTGCACCGCTACCGGCCCGGCACCCGCACCCTGCACCTGTCCACCTCGCTGCGCCCTGGCCAGCAAGCCATCCGCATGGGCGCCCAGATCGCGCTGCTGGAATACGCGGACCTGATCGACGAAATCATCGAGGAGGAGAAGTTCGACGACGTCCAGACACAGATCCTCACCCGGGTCGGCCTGGCGAACTATTTCGCCGCCGCGCTGATTCTTCCCTACCAGCAGTTCCTGGCAGAAGCCGAGCGGGTGCGCTACGACATCGACCTGCTGACCGAGCACTTCGAGATGGGCTGGGAAAGCATCTGCCACCGGCTGAGCACCCTGCAGCGCCCACGGGCGCGTGGGGTGCCGTTCTCCTTCGTACGGGTCGACCGGGCCGGCAACATGTCCAAGCGCCAGTCCGCCACCGGCTTCCCGTTCTCCCGCTCGGGCGGCACATGTCCACTCTGGAACGTGTACGAGGCGTTCAGCTCTCCCGGCCGGGTGATGACCCAGGTCGCGGCCATGCCGGACGGGCAGCGCTACCTCTGGATCGCGCGCACGGTGATCCGCCACTACGGCGGCTACGGGCGGCCCGGCAAGGTGTTCGCGATCGGGCTGGGCTGCGAGATCCGCCACGCCTCCCGGCTGGTGTACTCGGCCGGCATGGACCTGCGCCAGGCCGACGCGGCCACGCCGATCGGGCCGGGCTGCCGGACGTGCGAGCGGATGACCTGCCCGCAGCGGGCCGCGCCGCCCATCGGCCGCCGGCTCGACCTGGACGAGAACCGCAGCACGTTCATCCCCTACCCGCTCAAGCCCGAGGGCTACCCGTAGTTCATGCCGGCGCCGGCCTCGTCGATCACCGCGTCGATTCGGCGGGCGAGGTCGACGTCGGGCGCGGTGACCGCCCCGACGCTGGCGGTGCGCACGGTGATGGTGGCCGAACCGTCGCCGTCGCGGCTGATGTCCGGCCCCCGGCCCAGCTGCCGCTTGAGGTCGGCCAGCCGCCCCAGCACCCGCTCCAGGTTCCCCGGCGGGAGGGTGAGGGTACGGGTGAGCGCCCGCCGGTCTCCGGACCACCACCGCAGCTCGCCGAGCACGTCCCGCAGGTCGTCCTCGGACAGGGGCGGGTTGCCCCCGTCCGGGGCGACGACCCCGCCACCGACCGGAGGGGGTGCCAGCAGGTCGTCCATGTACCGCGGCAGGCAGAGCGAGTCCAGCAGCGCCGGGTCCTGCTCGCGCAGCGCGCTGAGAACCGCCTGCGCCTCGTGCCGGGCCTGCTCCGGCGTCCGCTGCGCGATCCGGGCGACCTGGTCGAGGAAGTCACCCAGGTCGCCCGGCCAGTCCTGCCCGGTCGGGTGGTCGTCGTGCAGCTCGGTCGGAAGGCGCGCCAGCAAGCGGTCGCGGTCGTCGGCAGCCAGGGTGCGGGCGAGGACACTGATCGTCGCTTCCGCGGCCCGGCGGCCCTGGTCGAAGGGCAGGCCAACGCGGGCGGACGCGGCCGCGACCAGCTCCCGGTACTGGACACCGGCCTCCCCGGTCGGCTGGTCGGCCTGGGTCCGCGGCCATGACCGCACGGGCTCGGCCGGCCGCCCCTCGGCCGGGTCGTCCGGCACCGGCTTGTGCCCGCCGGCCGGCGCGGGCCCGCTGCGCCGCTTGCCTGTCTCGTACTCCCGCTGCTTGGAGGAGCCCAGCGTGCCGCCCCGCGCGCTCGGCGTCCGCCCGTCCTGGCGGGCCCGGGTGGCCCTGGCCCGCCGCCGCGGGTTGTCGCCCTCCATCTGCTTGCCGCTCATGCCCTTCCCCCTGCCCGGCAAGCGGCGGGCTAGTCATCGCCCGGGGCGACTACCTGCGCTCCCAGATGACGTCGACCCCGGACTCGCCGGGCGCGCTGCGGTCGTGCGGTTGACGGTCCACCTGGGTGAAGCCGGCCTTGGCGGCGACCGCGGCCGACCCGACGTTGGCGGCGTCGTGCCGGATGACCACGCGCTCGATGCCGGGCAGTGACAGCCCGACCCGGGCCAGCGCGGCTGCGGCCTGCGAGGCGTAGCCCCGGCGGGTGTGCGCGCTGTGGATCCAGTACCCGATCTCCAGCGTCCCCGGGCCCATCCGGGTCATCAGCCCGCACGACCCGACCAGCTCCCCTTCCGGGGTGAACACGGCGTACTCGAAGGCTTCGCCCTTCCGCCACTGCTCCGCGGACGCGGCCGCGAAAGCCCGGGCTGTGTCGGCGTTGTAGTCACCGGTCGCCCACGGCATGAAGGGGGCCAGCTCGGCCAGCGACGCCTGCACGGCGGCGGCCGCCACCTCGGCCCACTCGGGCTCCCACCGCCGCAGTACCACGGCGCCGGCGTCGATCGTCGCGGGTGGCTCCATCACGTGATCCTCGCAGCCGCGCGATGCGGCGACAACCAAATGCCTCGGCTGGGGATCGATGCGGGTGGCGTGGAGTCCCGGCCGGGCCGCGGGGCACATGCGGTGTCAGCCACCCATCGCCGCCGCCAAATCTTCTCGGCCCGACCGGGAATTGAGTCGAGGCGACTCAAGTTTTACTGAGTGCCGGCCGAGCGTGGCCGGCACAGAGCGGACTGAGGAGTGGCCCAGATGAGTGAGTTGACGCTGTGGACCGGACGCGATCCGTTTGCCGCGTTCGACGCGCTGGTTCAGCGGGTCTTCGCGCCCCGACCGATCGGCTTCGTCCCGGCCGCCGAGGTCATCCGCGACGGCGAGGACGCGCTGGTCCGGCTCGAGCTGCCCGGCCTGGACGCGACCAAGGACGTGACCGTCGAGGTCGACCGCGGCCGGCTGGTGGTCCGCGGTGAGCGTCGCGACGAGCGCACCGACCAGCAGGACGGCCGTACGCTGCGCGAGCTGCGGTACGGCGCGTTCTACCGGTCGTTCGCGCTGCCGGAGCACGTGACCGCCGACGCGATCAGCGCCTCGTACGACGCGGGTGTCCTGACCGTGCGGGTCGCCGGCGCGTACAAGCGCGACGAGGCCCAGCGGATCGCGATCACCACCGGCTAACCTCTCTACCCTCTCCACCGCGATCTTGCAGTTGTGTCCCCGGAAATAACGGATTTACCGCATTTATCGGGGTACACAACTGCAAGATCG
>JADGHA010000309.1 GCA_019689695.1 Micromonosporaceae bacterium
CCCCCGCGCCGCCGGCGGCCAGGCCGGTGCCCGCGCCGCCGCCCTCCGCGCAGACCAGCCCGGTGCACGACCCCGACCTGGACCAGGTGACCGGCAACGGTGACGACCGGGAGACCGAACGCGGGCTGCGCGGCCTGGTCGGCTCGGGGACCTCGCAGGTGAGCCTCTCCGCGGCCATGCGGGCCAGGGACGCCGCCCGCCCGGGCGACGCCGACCTCGCCGCCGCCGAGCGCGACCTGGTGATCGTCCGGCGGGGCTGGGTGCCCCGGGAGGAGCTACCGCGCAGCCTGCGTTGACCCGGCCGGTAACGGCAAGGCCGGCAGCGCCCGGCTGCGTTCGTACTCGGCGACCTGCGCGATGCGGCGCGAGTGCCGTTCCACGTTGGAGAACGGTGCGGCGAGGAACGCCTCCACGATCCGGGTCGCCTCGTCCAAGGTGTGCTGGCGAGCGCCGATCGCGACGATGTTCGCGTCGTTGTGCTGGCGTGCCAGGGTCGCCGTCTCCACGTTCCAGGCGAGCGCCGCGCGCACCCCGACCACCTTGTTGGCAGCGATCTGCTCGCCGTTGCCGGAACCGCCGATGACCACGCCCAGGCTGCCCGGGTCGGCCACCACCCGGGCGCCGGCGTGCAGGCAGTACGCCGGGTAGTCGTCGTCGGGGTCGAACCGGGCCGGACCGACGTCCACCACCTCGTAGCCGTGCTTGGCCAGGTAGTTCGCGAGGTGCACCTTCAGTTCGTAGCCGGCGTGGTCGGAGGCCAGGTAGACGCGCATACCGGGCAGGCTACAGCTGTGCCAGCACCAGCCCGGCCCGGGCCTTCGGGGTGAACCAGGTGCTCTTGCGCGGCATCTTCTGCCGGGCCAGGTTGACCGCGACGAAGTCGGCCACACTCACCGGGGCGATCAGGATGGCCAGCTCGGCGCGTCCGGCGTCCACCTCCGAGCACAGCCACTCGGCCGGATAATCCCCGCCGACGTAGGTGATCCGCTTGTCCCCCGGATCCAGGCCCAGCGCGTCGCGCAACAGCACCCGCTCGACCAGCGCGTGGTCCAGGTTGTCCACGACGCCGGCGCCGGACGCCCGGGGAAGCTGCACGGCGAACGCCTGGCCCGCGCCGTAGAGGTTGACGGTCCCGGCCCCGGCGGGCACGGCGGGCCGGCCGGCGGCCGGGGTGATCCGCGCGCCGGCCGCGGCCAGCCGGCGCAGCAGCTCGTCCAGCCCGGTGGTGAGCTCGCTCACCAGCCGGTTGTACGGCTGGATAGTCACCGAGCCGGGCGTGGTGACCACGGCGAGGAACCGCGGCAGCCCGCCGACCTGGGCGGCCAGGCTGCGGTGGTTGCCGTCGGCCACCACCAGCTCCCCGGCGGCGGCCAGGTCGAGCAGCTGGTCCTGCTCCGGCCCGCGCGGCAGCAGCCAGATCGCATGCGTGCGGCCGGCCTGGTCCACGTCGGTCGCCACCGGCGCGCCCGCGCCGTCGCACGCACCCGCCAGCGCGTCGTGCAGCGCCGCGTCGCTCGCGGTCTGCAGCAGCAGCACGGGTGAGAGCAGGTGCCCGGTCGCCTTGGCGAGGGCCACCCGCTCGTGGACCTTCGCGAGGAACACATCCTCGTTGCGGATGACCAGACCCGGCTCGGCGGGGCTGGCCGAGATCTGGTCGGTGTCGACCATGCAGAACATGGCGTACGCCGGCGGCCCGCCGTCGCCCGAGGTGATCCGGTACAGCACGACCACCTCTCCGGCGGGCGTGTAGCGGCCCACCTCCTTCGCCCGGGCCAGCCGCGCGACGGCGTCCGGCAGCGAGGCGGCGAAACTGCGGCCAGCGTTCTCCGGGGCGCGGTGCGGCATCTCCACCGCGAGGGCGCTGTCCGGGTTCGCCCGGATGATCTCGGTGATCTCCGTCTCGTCGGCGAACTCGTCGTAGTTCTGGGCCCCCGTCCCACCGGTGGTGACCCAGGCCCGGGCAATCGGGTGAGCGACCGTCATACGGCCGACGGTAGTCAGTCGAAGCTGGGGGATGCGTCCCGGGTGCGCTTGATCTCGTAGAAGCCGGGGGTGCCGGCGACCAGCAGGCAGCCGTCCCAGAGCCGGCCGGCCGCCTCGCCCTTGGGCGCCGGGGTGACCACCGGGCCGAAGAACGCCACCGGCGTGCCGTCCGGGCCGGGCGCGTGGATGACCGGCGTGCCCACGTCCAGGCCGACCGGCTTCATGCCGGCGTCGTGGCTGGCCCGCAGCGCGGTGTCGTACTCGGTGGAGTCGGCCGCCGAGGCGAGCGCCGGGTCGAGCCCGGCCTCAGCCAGCGCCGCGGCGTAGAACTCCGGGCCGGGCTCCTGTTTCTGCAGGTGGATCCGGGTGCCCATGGCCGTGTAGAGGTCGCGCAGCACGTGCGAGCCGTGCTTCTGCTCGGCGGCGATGCACACCCGCACCGGGCCCCACGACGCCCGCATCAGCGCGTTGTACCGCTCGCCGAGATCGCGGCCCTCGTTGAGCACGGCCAGGCTCATCACGTGGAACCGGACCTCGACCGGGCGGACCCGCTCCACCTCCAGCAGCCACCGGGAGGTGATCCACGCCCAGGGACACCTCGGGTCGAACCACATGTCGACGCTGACCCGTTCCGTCATTCTTCCTGAATATCACGCGCGATGACCGCGGGCGGTATGGGTAGGGCGTGCTGTGCACCACCCGGAGTGCGCGGCGGTGGGGCGTGACACGATAAGCGGCGGACAGCAGAGATCAGGACGGAGAGGCGACGTGGCCGGAGCGCGGAACTTGACCCAGGCGGAGGCGGCCGAGCGGGCCCGCCTGCTCGAGATCGATGGCTACGACATCGTCCTCGACCTCACCGACGGCGCCGGCAGACCCGGCGAGGGCACCTTCCGGTCCACCACCACCATCCGGTTCCGCTGCGCGCAGCCCGGCGCCAGCACCTTCATCGAGGTGGCCGCCGAGTCGATCCGTTCGGCCACGTTGGACGGTCAGCCGGTGGACACCACCGACTGGGCGGCCGACCGCGGGCTCACCCTGCGCGGGCTGGGCGCCACCAACACCCTCGTCATCGACGCCGACTTCGCGTACTCGACCAGCGGTCAGGGCCTGCACCGCAGCGTGGACCCGGTCGACGGCGAGGTCTACCTGTACAGCCAGTTCGAGACCGCCGACGCCCAGCGGGTCTTCGCCTGCTTCGACCAGCCCGACCTCAAGAGCGTCTTCACCTGGCACGCCACGGTTCCCGCGCACTGGCGGGTGGTCTCCAACATGCCGGTGGAGCGCGAGGAGCCGGCGCCCTCCGGCGGCAAGACGGTCCACTTCGGCCAGTCGCCGCGGATGAGCACGTACATCACCGCGCTGTGTGCCGGCCCGTACCACGAGGTGCGCGAGCAGCACGACGGCATCGACCTGGGGCTGTTGTGCCGACGCAGCATGGCCGAGCACCTGGACGCGGACGAAGTCTTCGAGGTCACCCGGCAGGGCTTCGACTTCTTCCACCGCAACTTCGGGGTGCGCTACCCGCTGCCGAAGTACGACCAGGTGGTGGTGCCCGAGTTCAACGCTCTGGCGATGGAGAACTTCGGCTGCGTGACCAACGCCGAGCCGCAGTTCATCTTCCGCTCCGCGGTCACCGACGCCGAGTACGAGCAGCGGGCCAACGTGATCCTGCACGAGATGGCGCACATGTGGTTCGGCAACCTGGTGACCATGCGCTGGTGGAACGACCTGTGGCTGAACGAGTCGTTCGCCGAATGGGCCAGCCACTGGTGCAACAGCGAGGCGACCCGGTTCACCGACGCCTGGTCCACCTTCCTGTCCGTCCGCAAGAACTGGGGCTACCGGCAGGACCAGCTCTCGTCCACGCACCCGGTCTACACCGAGATGCCGGACGTGGCGGCCGTGGAGGTGAACTTCGACGGCATCACCTACGCCAAGGGCGCCAGCGTGCTCAAGCAGCTCGTCGCGTACGTGGGCATGGGCAGCTTCCTGGCCGGCCTGCAGGCGTACTTCGGCAGGTACGCATGGGGCAACGCGACCTTCGACGACCTGCTCACCGAGCTCGAGACCGCGTCCGGGCTGCCGCTGCGCAAGTTCGCCGCACAGTGGCTGGAGACCGCCCAGGTCAACACCTTGCGCCCGATGGTCGAGATCGGACCGGACGGGCGCTACTCCGCGGTCGGTGTGCGCCAGGAAGCGCCGGACGAGCACCCGACCCTGCGCACCCACCGGATCGGCGTCGGGCTGTACGACCTCGACGGTGCCCGGCTGGTCCGCCGCCGCCTGCTCGAGGTCACGGTGGATGGTGAACGGACCGACCTGCCCGAGCTGGTCGGCCTGCCGGCCGCGGACGTGCTGCTGCTCAACGACGAGGACCTGACCTACGCCAAGCTGCGGCTCGACGAGCGGTCGCTGCGCACCGTGGTGCAGCACATCGCCGGCTTCGACTCGGCGCTGGCCCGGTCGCTGTGCTGGACCGCCGCCTGGGACATGCTGCGCGACGCGGAGCTGCCCGCCCGCGACTACCTGGACCTGGTGCTCAGCGGGCTGCCCGCGGAGCGGGACATCACCCTGGTCGGCAACACCCTGCGGCAGGCCGCCGGTGCCCTGACCTACTACGCCGACCCCGCCTGGGCGCCCGCCGGCTGGGCGGCGCTGGCCCGCACCGCCCGGGACGCGGCCCAGGCCGCCGAGCCGGGCAGCGGGTTCCAGCTGTCCTGGGCCCGGGCGTACATCTCGGCGGCCCGCGGCGAGGAGCTGGCGCAGCTGCGCGGCTGGCTGGACGGCACGGCGCCGGTCCCGCCCGGCCTGCGGGTGGACAGCGAGCTGCGCTGGGCGCTGGTGCAGGCGCTGGTGGCCGGCGGCGCGGCGGACGAGTCGCTGATCGATGCCGAGCTGGCGCGCGACCGGACGGCCAGCGGCGAACGGGAGGCGGCGGTGGCGCGCGCCCTGGTGCCCACGCCGGAAGGCAAGGCCGCGGTGTGGCGGCAGCTCACCGGACCGGACCCGCTGCCCAACTGGCAGCACCGGGCGCTGCTGCTGGGGTTCCAGCACCCGACCCAGCTGGCGCTGACCGAGCCGTACGTGGCGAAGTTCCACGAGGTGGTCGGCGAGATCTGGGCCAAGCGGGACAACGAGCCGGCGCAGGAGTTCGCCGTGCTGGGCTACCCGTCCTACCAGGTGAGCGACCGGACGGTGGCGGCGACCGACGCGTGGCTCGCCGCCGACGGCCACCCGGCGCCGCTGCGCCGGCTGCTGATGGAGGGCCGGGACGGTGTGGTGCGCGCCCTGCGGGCCCGAGCCGCCGACGCGGCCCGCTGACCAGGCTCCCTGAGCGTTGACAAGGGAATGCCGGTTGTGGAGAGACACAAACCGCCAGACCAAGTGGCACGCGGTTGGGCGGGGG
>JADGHA010000310.1 GCA_019689695.1 Micromonosporaceae bacterium
CCGCTACCGTGTCACCGGCCGCAGCGCGGCGAGCACGAACGCGCTGACCTCGTCGGCGAGCTGCGCGGGCGTCTTCGGCCCGTCCGGGCGGTACCACCGCGGCAACTGATTGATCATGCCGAAGACCATCAGCGTCACCGTCTCCGCCGACGCCACCGCCGAGAACGCCCCCTGTGCCTGCGCCTGCGCGACGACCGCGCGGAACGCCTCGTGGTAACGGCGGCGGTCCGCCCGGATCGCCGCCAGCCGCTCGTCGTCCAGCCGGTGCATCTCCCGGGCGAACACCGCGGCCTCCGCGGCCCGGGCCGCGGTGGTCTCGATGAGGTTCGCAATGACCGCGTGGACGGTGTCCGCCGGGGACATCCGCCGGGACAGGATCTCGTCCAGGTCGGCGAGCTGCGCGGAGATCAGCGAGTGGTAGATCTCGAACAGCAGGTCGTCCTTGGACGTGAAGTAGTGGTACATCGCGCCCTTGGTCACCCGGGCCCGCCGCACGATCTCCTGGACCGAGGTGCCGTCGAAGCCCTTGCTGGCGAACAGCTCGACGGCCGCCGCGAGGACCCGATCCCGGACCGGCGTCATCTGTGCCGGGCCAGCTCGCGCCGGGCGACCGAACGGCGGTGCACCTCGTCCGGGCCGTCCGCGATGCGCAGGGTCCGGGCGTGCGCGTACAGCGACGCCAGCGGCGTGTCCTGGCAGACCCCCGCCCCGCCGTACGCCTGGATCGCCCGGTCGATGACCCAGCAGGCCATCTCCGGTACGACCGCCTTGATCGCGGCGATCTCGGTGGCCGCGCCGCGGTTGCCGACGGTGTCCATCAGCCAGGCGGTCTTGAGCACCAGCAGCCGGGCCTGCTCGATCCGCATCCGCGACTCGGCGATCCAGTCCTGCACGGTGCCGTGCTCCGCGATCGGCGCGCCGAAGGTCCTTCGCGACAGCACCCGCTCGCACATCGCGTCGAGCGCGCGCTCGGCCATGCCGATCAGCCGCATGCAGTGGTGGATACGCCCCGGGCCGAGCCGCGCCTGAGCCATCGCGAAGCCCTCGTTCTCGCCGCCGAGCAGGTTCTCCACCGGGACCCGCACACCGTCGAACTCGACCTCCGCGTGCCCGCCGTGCGCCCGGTCGTCGTAGCCGAAGACCGTGGTGGGCCGCACGACCCGTACGCCCGGGGCGTCCATCGGCACCAGCACCATGCTGTGCCTGCGGTGCCGGGGACCGTCCGGGTCGGTCACCCCCATGACGATCGCCACCCGGCAGCGCGGGTTCATCGCGCCCGAGGACCACCACTTGCGGCCGGTCACCACGTACTCGTCGCCGTCGCGGACGATGCGGGTGGCGATGTTGTTCGCGTCCGAACTGGCCACATCCGGCTCGGTCATCGCGAAGCAGGACCGGATCTCGCCCGCCAGCAGCGGCACCAGCCAGCGCTGCTGCTGCTCCGGGGTGCCGAACATGGCCAGCAGCTCCATGTTGCCGGTGTCCGGCGCCGAGCAGTTCATCGCCTCCGGGGCCAGGTGGGGGCTGCGGCCGGAGAGCTCGGCCAGCGGAGCGTACTCCAGGTTGGACAGTCCGGCGCCCCAGCGGCGGTCGGGCAGGAACAGGTTCCACAGGCCGCGCGCCCGCGCCTGCGCCTTCAGCTCGGCCAGCACCTCGGGCGCGTCCCACCGGTCCGGCGCGGCGGCCAGCTGCTCTTCGTAGACCGCCTCCGCCGGGTAGATCACCTCGTCGAGAAACTGCTGGACCTTCTCCCGGAGCTGGACGGTGCGCGGGCTGAAGCCGAAGTCCATCACGCCTCCTCCAGGTGCGCCAAGGCCCGTTCCACCAGCTGCGGCACCTGCGCACCGATCGACTCGAAGTCGTCTCCGACCGTCTCGCCAGCCAGGAACCGGGCATGGATGCCCTCGCTGATGACCGCGAGCTTGTAGTGCCCGAACGCGGCGTACCAGGCCAGCCGCTCCAGGCTTGTCCCGCTGCCCGCGGCATACCACTCCATCAGCTGGGCAGCCGGCGGGAAGCCGGCCGACGCGGGCAGCGCCGCGCCGCCGGGGCGCAGCCCCTCGGCGGCGAGCGCGGTGTACGTGTAGAGCAGCCCCACATCGGCCAGCGGGTCGCCGAGCGTGGACATCTCCCAGTCGAGCACCGCGTCGATCCGCGTCAGAGTGGGGTCGAACAGCACGTTGTCCAGCCGGTAGTCGCCGTGCACGATGCTGGCCCGGTCCGACTCAGGCACCGACGAGGCGAGCCGGGCGTGCAGCTTTTCCAGCGACGGCAGCTCGCGGGTGGCCGAACGTTCCCACTGCCGGTACCAGCGGGACACCTGGCGGGCCAGGTAGCCCTCGGGCCGACCGAAATCGCCGAGACCGACCGCGGCCGGCTGGATCCGGTGCAGCGCGAGCAGCACCTCGACCAGTACCCGCCCACAGTGGATACCCCCGCCGTCGGGCAGCCGGGCGAAGTCCGAAGCGGAGCGCAGGACGACGCCCGGCACCTCCTCCATGACGTAGAACGGCGCCCCGATCACGGACTCGTCGGCGCAGTAGAGCACTACCTTGGGCACCGGCACCGGCGTGCCCCGCAGCGCGCTGATGACGCGGTACTCGCGGGCCATGTCGTGCGCGGTCGGCAGGACGTGGCCGAGCGGCGGGCGGCGGACCACCCAGCGCGACTGGCCGTCGGTGACCCGGTAGGTGAGGTTGGACCGCCCGCCGGCGATGACCGACCCGGTGAGGTGGTCCACCCCCAGGTAGGCGGCGAGCCGGCGCAGGTCCAGGCCGGGCGGGTCAGACATCGGAGGGTGCCAGGGCCCGCGCGGCCGCGACCGGGTCCCCGCCGGCCGGCAGTACTGCGATGATCGGTGTGTCCAGCCCGTTCGCGACGTACTGGCGGATGCGCTCCCGGCACTCGCCGGCCGAGCCGTGCACCACCAGCTCGTCCACGAGCGACGGCGGGATCGCGTCCAGCGCGCCGGCCCGGTCTCCGGCCGCCCACGCCCGGTGCATCGGCGCCAGCGCCTCACCGCGGCCGAGCCACTCATGGAAGGCGGCGTACACGCCGACGTTGAGGTAGGTGGCGATCAGCCGGCGGCCGATGGCCCGCGCGGCGTCCGCGTCCTCGGTCGGGCACACGAAGATGCGGGCGGCCAGCTCGCACCCGTCGCCGAGCTCGGCGCGTACCGTCGCCACGTCCTGCGCGGACAGCCAGTTGGTGATGGCGCCGTTTGCCTCGCGGGCGGCGAGGTGGAGCATGCCTGGCCGGAGCGCGGCCAGCAGGATCGGCACCGGCTGCGCCGGCGGGCGCTCCAGGCGGAAGCTGCCGACCCGGTCCCCGGCCAGCGCCCGGCGCAGGAAGCGCAGGGTGTCGCGGACCCGGGCGTACGGCTCGACGAACGCGCCGCCGTTCCAGTCCTCCACAATGACCGGTGACGACGCCCCGATGCCCAGCGCGAACCTGCCCGGCGCGAGTTCGGCGAGGGCGGAGGCGCTCATCGCGAGCAGGGCCGGGCCGCGGGTGTAGACCGGCACCACGGCCGTGCCCAGTCGCAGCGACGGGGCGTGGTCGGCGGCGAGGACCAGCGGCGAGAACGCGTCGGTGCCGTTGGTCTCGGCCGACCAGGCGTCGGTGTAGCCGAGCTCGGCCAGCTCGGGCAGCAGCTGCCGGTGCGCGAGCAGCGGGACGCCCGGCAGCGGCACGGTGATGCCCCAGCGTCCCATCAGGACACCGTCAACGACGGGCGGACCAGGGCGCCACCGTCCACGACGAGGGTCTGCCCGGTCATCCAGGACGAGGCGGTACCGGCCAGGAACACGGCGGCGCCGGCGATGTCCGCCGGCTCACCGATGCGACCCAGCGGCAGCGCGGCGCTGATCTGGTCCTCGGCGCCCTCCCACAGCGCCCGGGCCAGCTGGGTGCGGACCAGGCCGGGCGCGATGGCGTTGACCCGCACACCGGGCGCCAGCTCGGCGGCGAACTGGCGGGTCAGGTGGATGACCGCGGCCTTGGTGGCGTTGTAGTAGCCGATCCCCCACTCGGTCAGCAGCCCGCCGACCGACGCGATGTTGACGATGGAGCCGCCGCGCTCGGCCATCGACGCCTTCCACACCAGCTGGGTCCACCGCACCACCGCGAACTGATTGACCTGCACGGTCTTCTCGGCCCGGGCCAGGTCGAGGTCGACCATCGGGCCGAAGTACGGGTTGGTGCCGGCGTTGTTGACCAGGACATCCACCGCGCCGAAGGTCTCCACCGCGGCTGCGACGCAGGCCTGCGCCTGGTCGGGATCACCCACGTGCGCCGCGTGCGCGAGCACGCCCACCTGCGGGTACGCCGCACGCAGCTCCTCGGCCACCTGGTCGAGCGCCTCCTGCCGGCGCGAGGCCAGCACGACGTTGCACCCCTCGGCCGCCAGCGCGGTTGCGATCGCCTTCCCGATGCCGCGCGACGCACCGGTCACCAGCGCGGTACGGCCTGCCAGCCCTGTCTGCATGGGCATACCCTACGCGTACATACCGACCGGTTGGTATCCCCGCGGCGGACGGCCAGGGAGGCAGAGATGGATCTGGCAGGCAAGGTCGTGGTCATCACCGGCGCGGCCGGCGGCATCGGCAGCGCCCTGGCCCGCCGGTTCGCCGCCGAGGGCGCCCGGCTGTGCGTCTCGGACCTGCCCGGCACCGAGCTCCCGCCCGGGCTCCCGGTCCACGCCGATGTCACCGTCGAGGACGAGGTCCGCGAGCTGGTCGCGGCCGCCGAACGCGAGCTGGGCCCGATCGACCTCTTCTGCGCCAACGCCGGCATCGCCACCGGCCAGGGCTTGTCGGCCGACGCCGCCGTCTGGGACGCGGCCTGGTCGGTCAACGTGCTGTCCCATGTGTACGCCGCGCGCGCCGTGCTGCCGGGGATGCTCGCCCGCGGCGGTGGCTACCTGCTGCACACCTGCTCCGCGGCCGGCCTGCTGACCGCGCCGGGCGACGCGCCGTACGCGGTGACCAAGCACGCCGCCGTGGCGTTCGCCGAGTGGCTGGCGGTGATGTACGGCGACGCCGGCATCAAGGTGAGCGCGCTGTGCCCGCAGGGGGTGCGCACACCGATGCTGACGCGCGGCCTGGACGCCGGTGACCCGGCGGCGCTCGCGGTCGCCGCGGCCGGTCCGATCCTGGAACCCGAGCAGGTCGCCGACGCCGTAATGGCCGGGCTCGCCGCCGAGCGGTTCCTCATCCTGCCGCACGCGGAGGTCGCCGAGTACGTGCGACGCAAGGCAGCCGACCCGGACAGATGGCTGGCGGGTGTGCGCCGACGGCTGCGTCGGTGACCGTCCCGACATAGGCACGCCACCGAGATCATCGCGGCCTTGGCCCGGCCCGGGGCGCACGCACG
>JADGHA010000311.1 GCA_019689695.1 Micromonosporaceae bacterium
GTGCCCCACCTGCCAACCCGGGCATCTTGTGCCGCCATCGCCTCCGGCTTAGGTTGCGGACAGGTTTCATGGTCTGACCGCAGCCGACGGGAGCCGCCATGCGCCGACCCTGGATCGCCCTGTTCGCGCTCGTTCTGGTGGCGGCGGCGGTGCCGGCCAATGCAGCACAGGCGCACGGCGGACACACCCTGCGCCTGCCCGGGCTGCACGGGCCCGCCTCGATCACCCGGGACGTCGACGGGATCGCGCACATCGCCGCGAGCAACGAGCACGACCTGCTGTTCCTGCAGGGATGGGTGCATGCCAGCGACCGGCTCTTCCAGATGGACGTCGCCCGCCGGCAAGCCTCCGGCACGCTCGCCGAGCTGCTCGGCCAGGCCGCCCTGCCCGGGGACGTGCAGGCCCGGACCATCGGCCTGCGCCGGGCGGCCGAGCGCAGCCTGCCGGTGCAGTCGGCCGAGGCCAAGGCGGCACTGGCCGCGTACGCCGACGGCGTCAACGCCTGGGTGGCCAGGAATCCGCTGCCGGCACAGTACGCGGCGCTGGGGCTGACCCGGTTCGCTCCGTGGACCCCGGTCGACAGCCTGGTCATCGCCAAGGCGATCGCCTTCAACCTCTCGTTCGATCTCGACACCGAGCTGACCGTCGTCGCGCAGACCTACCGGGCGGCCGGTGCCGCAGCCGGATTCGACGGTGACGCCCTGTTCAGCCAGGACCTGTTCCGGACGCAGCCGTTCAGCGACGCCGTCACCGTGCCGCCCACACCCGCCTCCGCGTCCCGCCGGGTCACGGACGCCGGCAAGCGGTCGGTGGGCACCGCGACGCGGGCGCCGACGGCCGGCGTGCCCGAGGCCGCGGTGCAGCTCGCCCGCGACTACCAGGCGCAGATCGAGCGGGTGCCGTTCCTGGCGCGCGCCACCGACCGCAGCTTCACGCTGGGCTCCAACGAGTGGGCGATCAGCGGCCGACACACGGCCACCGGCCGGCCGATCCTGGCCAACGACCCGCACCTGAGCCTGGACACGCCGGCCACGTTCTACCCGATCGCGCTGCGCGGCGGGCGGTTCGACGTCCAGGGCGAGGGGTTCGCCGGTACGCCCTACGTCATCCTCGGCCAGAACCGCCGCATCGCCTGGGGGGCCACCACCAACCCGATGGACGTGACCGACACGTACGTCGAGCAGATCCGGCCGGACGCCTCCTCCCCCAGCGGTCTGTCCACTGTCTACCGCGGCGAACTGGAGCACGTGGTGGCGATACCGGAGACCTTCCGGGTCAACCTGCGGACGCCGGGCCAGCAGGACGCGATCGTGACCGTCCCGCCGGGCAGCGGCGTCCCGGCCGCCACACTCGTCGTGCCGCGGCGCAACAACGGCCCGATCGTCGCGCTGGACCAGGCCGCCGGCATCGCCCTGTCGGTGCAGTACACCGGCTTCTCGCCCACCCGTGAACTGGACACGTTCCGGCTCCTCGACCAGGCCCGTGACCTGGACGACTTCCAGCACGCGCTGAGCTACTTCGACGTGGGATCGCAGAACTGGTCGTACGTCGACGTGGACGGCCACATCGGATACTTCACCAGCGCCGAGATGCCGTTGCGCGAGGACCTCGAGGCGGGCGTGGTGCGCGGCGCCCCGCCGTTCTTCCTGCGGGACGGGACGGGCGGCAACGAGTGGCTGCCCGCCACGCACCACTACCCGGGCCAGGCGCTGCCGTACGAGATCCTGCCGCCATCGGAGATGCCGCACGCGATCGACCCGCCCGCCGGCTTCTTCGTCAACGCCAACAACGACCCGGTCGGGACCACGCTGGACAACGACCCGCTCAACCAGTTCCGCCCGACCGGCGGGATCTACTACCTCAACGTCGGCTACGACGGATTCCGGGCCGGCCGGATAACCGAGATGATCCGCGACGCGCTCGACCGCGGCCGCAAGCTCACCGTCCAGGACGTCAAGAGCCAGCAGTCCGACGTGACGCTGCTGGACGCCGAGTTCTTCGCGCCGTACCTGACCTCGGCGCTGCATCGGGCCGCCCACAGCGACACGCCAGCCCTGCGGGCGCTCGCCGCCGACCCGCGGGTGGTCGAGGCGGTCGGCCGGATCACCCGGTGGGACCGCACGACGCCGACCGGCATCCCGGACGGGTACGACGCGTCCGACCAGGACGGCCACCGGCTCCCGCCGAGCCGCGGCGAGGTCGCCGACAGCGTGGCCGCCACGATCTACGCGGTCTGGCGCGGCCAGTTCGTGAAGAACGTCATCGACGCGCACATCGCGCCCTACAACCTGCCGCAGCCGGGCGGGCCCGAGGCGCTGAAGGCGCTCAAGCATCTCCTGACCGGCTTCGCCGACCGGCACGGCGTCGGTGCGTCCGGCGTGGACTTCTTCGCGGTGCCCGGTGTCGCGGACCCGGCGGACCGGCGGGATCTGCTGATTCTGCGGAGCCTGGCGGACGCCCTCGACCTGCTGGCCGGACCGGCCTTCGACAGTGCCTTCCACGGCTCCACGGACCAGGACGACTACCGCTGGGGGCTGCTGCACCGGATCACCTTCGACGCGGTGCTGGGTGAGCCGTGGAGCATCCCGGCCGTCGCGACCGACGGTGGCTTCTCCACAGTGGACGCGGCCAGCCACGACGTCCGGGCCGACGCGGCGAACGAGTTCACCTTCGGCAGCGGGCCGGTGCGCCGTGCCGTGGCTCAGCCGGTGCATCACGTCATACGGTCCGAGTCGGCGCTGCCCGGCGGCACCAGCGAGAACCTCGGCAGCCCGTACTACCGCAACCTGCTGCCGCGCTGGTTGACCAACGAGACCTACCCGGTCCGGCTCGACCGCGGCGACCTGGTCCGGGCAACCGCCTCGGTCACCCGCTACCTGCCTGACAGCCGCCCGCGTTAGCACCTTCCATGAGGTGAGCGGCGCGGCGTCGCCGCTCACCTCATGGGAAGCCGGAAGACCGGAGCCCGGGAGGTCGGCGCCGGGAGGTCGGGCGCCGCGGGTAGGGGTTACCCGCTGGGGTAGGCGGTGCGCAGCTCGGACAGGCCGGCCGCGACGCCCCGCAGCAGGTCGGTCGCCTCGGTGAGCCGGGCCACCGACGGGTGCTCGGCGGCCGGGCGGCCGTCCTCGGCCAGGTAGGCGGCTGCCGCGGCGACCAGCCGCTCGTACGCCTCGACCCCATCGGTGAGCTGCCGCAGCAGCTCGCGGTGGCCGCGGTCGAGGTCGGCCCGGGTGTCCGGCGGCGCCACCCGAAGCGCCCGCTCCACGCTCGCCGTCCGCTCCGCCAGGTCCCGGAGCGCCCGCTCGGCGGCGGCGGCCTCCGCCAGCGCGCCCTCGGCCGGCCCAGCCAGCCGCCCCGCCATGCCGGCCAGCGCCGCGGCGGCCCGGTCCAGCCGGGCCCAGATGCCGGCCACCGCCGTTCCGCGCAGCCTCAGCCGCTCCTGTGCCCGGCGTACCTCGTCCAGGGCGGCCTGACCGGCCGGCAGCCGGGAGAGCACCGCCGCGATCCGCTGCCGGCTGCGCTGCGCGGCGAGGGCCGGGTCCGGCGGCGGAGGAGCCGGCTGCGCCGCCAGCGCCCGCAGGTCGCTCCACCGCCACGCGGCGAGCACCGCGCTCGCCCCGGCCGCCGCCGCCCAGCCCGCGTCGCCGACGCCCAGTCCGTGGTACGGGGTGAGCACCGCGGCCGCCCCGGCGAAGCCACCCGCGAGGACGCTCCACCGGCGGGCACCGCGCCGCAGCCGCCGCAGCCGGGCGAAGTACCGACTCCGTTCGTCCACCCCGCGCCCCACGGGTCAGCTCGCGGCGGTCGAGCCGCCCGAGGGCTGCTGGTCCTTGCTGGCGGCGAGGCTCGCCCGGATCTCGTCCAGCCGGGCCACGCTCGCCTCCTTGCTCATCCCGGCCGGAGTCGGTGCCTCGACCGCCGGGCTCGGCTGCTTTCCGGCCAGCTTCTCGCCGGCCAGGCTGGCGCGGATCTGCTCCAGCCGGTTGACGCCGGCCATGTCCAGCGTGCTCTTCTGCACCTCGAGCATCCGGCCCTCGACCGAGTTGGAGGCCAGCTCGGCGCGGCCCATCGCGTTCGCGTACCGCCGCTCGATCTTCTCCCGCACCTCGTCCAGCGAGGGCGTGTTGCCCGGCGCGGCGAGCGACGACATGGACTCCAGCGAGTGCGCGATGGTCTCCTGCATCTTGGCCTGCTCCAGCTGGCTGAGCAGCTTGGTGCGCTCGGCCAGCTTCTGCTGCAGGATCATCGCGTTGTTCTCCACCGCCTGGCGGGCCTGGGCGGCCGCGCCCAGTGCCTGGTCGTGCAGGCTCTTGAGGTCCTCCATCGACTGCTCGGCGGCGACCAGCTGGGTGGCCAGCGTCTGCGCGGTGGCCTCGTACTGGCTGGCCTTGGTCTCGTCACCCTCGGCCCGGGTCTTGTCCGCGAGGACGAGCGCCTGGCGGGCCATCGACTGCAGCTTCTCCACCTCGGACATCTGCCGGGACAGCTTCAGCTCGAGCTGGCGCTGGTTGCCGATGACGGCGGCGGCCTGCTGCACCAACGCCTGATGCTGACGCTGGGCATCCTCGATGGCCTGCTGGATCTGCACCTTCGGATCGGCGTACTCATCGATCTTGGCGCCGAACAGCGCCATCAGGTATCGCCAGCCCTTGACGAACGGGTTCGCCATGTCAGCAATGTCCCCTCAGTGTCTCGTCGTCTTGTCCGGTCGCCGTCGCCGGTGGAACCGTGGCCGTCGCCGGTGGAACCGGCACCACCTTGTGGGTGACCGCGATGTCTCCATCGTTGCAGCCGGATGCGACCCCGTCACCGTACCTCCGGGGCATCTCAGGGTGGTACCAGGGAAGCCTGCGGGGGCAATCCGGACAAACCGCCCCCGCATCGGTGATCCGACGCGGTCAGACGCAGACGACGTCGCGCTCGCGGTCGTCGGCCTGGCGCGGCCGGGTGGCCCGCAACGTGGTCCGCAGCGGCGTGTCGTGCCGCACACTGACCGTGACCTCGCCGTCTCCGGTGATCCGCCGGACCGGCTCGGTCGGCTTGGGCAGCCGGATCGCGCGCACCGCCACCCGCTCCGGGTGGGTCGGCTCCATCGGCGCCGGCTCGGGCACCGTCCCGGTCGCGATCGTCCCGGCCGGCACCCGCGCGCCGGCGACCCGTGCGGTCGGCACGCGCTCGGCCGGCTGGCTGGGCTCGATCGGCTGGCTGCGCTCGACGGCGTCGGCAGTGGCCGGCTCCTCGGCGCGGCCGGCCCCGGCCGGCGCGCCGCGGTCGGCCCGCCCCGCGGCGGCGGCCGGCCGCGGGGGGGCGGCCCCGCCCCGGCCGGGCCCCCCGC
>JADGHA010000007.1 GCA_019689695.1 Micromonosporaceae bacterium
TGTGTAGTCCGTACTCGTCGATCCGCGGACCGCTACGGCGGCCCAGACCCTTCCCCGCCCGCTCGAGGTCTGCATGGCTGCGCACACACCGCTCGTAGAGCCACTGCTGCACGTCGCGCTTGGTGAACCCACTCGCGGCCAGCAGCTGCGCGTGCTCCACGCCGAGCACCAGGCCCGCCGAGGAGTACGGGACGATCGCCGCGCCGGTGCGGGAAATCGTGTCGGCGAAGTCGGTGAGCAGCTCCTCCGGGTTCTGCGTGTGCCGGTTGTCCACGAACTCACAGGTGCGCAGCAGGGTGGCGCAGACCGCGTCGGTACCGGCGGGCAGTCCGACCTCGGCGGCGAGCGGCTCCCAGGGGCTCTCCTCCTCGTTCTCCCCGATGCACAGCGTCCATCGGCCGGGCACGCCTTGGGTGGCCTGCTCCAGCTCCTGCGGCCGGATGCCGAACACGTTGCGGACCACCAGCCCGATAGCGCGGGCGATGGTGGCGTTGGCCCGGAAGCCGGGTCCGAACACGCCGCCGGTGCAGTTGATGCCCAGCCGGTGCCGGATCGGCCCGTTGACCACGATCAGCGGGGCCGGGCCGCTGGTGGACTGCCAGCCGCCACCCACCACCGCCTTCTCCCGCATGAGCGCGTCCCAGGCGGCAAGGACCACGGGAAAGTACTCCGGGCGGCAGCCGGCCAGGGCCGCGTTCACCGCCGCCTGCTCCACAGTGCACTCTCGGTTCAGGTGGCGTACCGCGGCGATCACCTCGTCGGCCGGGCGTGCGGTCTGCGCGAGGAACTCCTCGACCATGGGCCGGGTGACCGGGACCACCGGCAGCCCGTCGGTCCAGCCCTGCTGGTACGCGTACTCGATGGCCGCCCGGGCGTACGCCAGGCGCTCCTCGTCGGCGGCGACCTCGGTCGCCACTGCCCCGTCGGCCTGCGCCATCACGCCGCGATGCCGGGGTGGGCGGTGGTCAGGGTCGCGACGATCTCGGGCAGCGCGGTGGCCGCCCGCTCGCGCAGCTCGCCCGCGGTCAGCGGTGCGACGGGGTGCGGGATCCGCACGTAGTGGTAACCCGGGGTGCCCTGCAGCGCGGCCATCGCGTCGGCGCTGACCTTGAACGCCTCCGTGCAGACGACGGCGGCGGGGACGCCGGCGGCCTCCAGCGCCAGCCCGTCCGCCACCGCGGAGGCACTGCACGAACCGCAGTCGCCCACACCGACCACCACCACGTCGCACTCGGCCACCAGCTCGCCCAGGATCTCCGGCGGCACCGGATCGGTGATGGACATCTTCTTGCGCCGCACCACCTCTGCAGCGCCGTGCTCCCGCCGCAGCAGCGCGCCGACCTCGTCGAGAAACTGCTCGGCGTTGCGCTTGACGTTGGCCAGCAAACCGACCCGGCTGCCGCGCAGGTCGGGCTTGCGGGCGGCGAGAGCCGTGGCGCTGGCACGAGTGGCCGGACCGGCCGTCGGGTCGACCATCGCAGGGAACATCGCTTCCCTCCTCTCCTCCGCTAGGGCCTGGCATAGTGCACCGTGGCCGGCCGCGGCTGTGTGCCGTCCACGGCCGCGCCGTCCGGCGCCGCGTTGACCGGCTCCGGGAAGTGGCAGGCCACCTGGTGACCAGGCTCGATCTCGCGCAGCAGCGGCCGCTCCACCGCGCATTGGTCCTGCGCCCGCGGGCACCGGGTCCGGAACCGGCACCCGCTCGGCGGGTTCAAGGGCGACGGCGGCTCGCCGCTGGCCACGGCGCGCCCGCTCGCCGGTGGCCTGGTCGGGTCGAGGCTGGGGATGGACGCCAGCAGGTCCACCGTGTAGGGGTGTCGCGGCGACCGGTACAGCGCCTCGGCCGGGCCGACCTCGCACAGCTGGCCCAGGTGCATCACCGCCACCCGGTCGCTGACCTGCTTGACCAGCGCGAGGTCGTGCGAGATGAACAGGTAGCTGAGCCCCAGCTCGGTGCGCAGCTGCTCGAACAGGTTGAGCACCTGGGCCTGGATCAGCACGTCCAGTGAGGACACCGGCTCGTCGCAGACGACCAGCGCCGGATCCAGCGCGATCGCGCGCGCGATGGCGACCCGCTGGCACTGCCCGCCGGACAGCTCGTACGGGCGCCGCCGGCCGTAGACAGCCGGGTCGAGTCCGACCAGGTCGAGCAGCTCGCGCACCCGCCTGCGCCGGCTGCCAGCGTTGCCCACGCCGTACCCGACCAGCGGTTCCTCGACCAGGTCGTCGATGCGCCAGCGCGGGTTCAGCGAGGCGTACGGGTCCTGGAACACCATCTGCAGCTGCCGCCGGGCCTGCTTCAGCCGGCGCCCGCGCAGGCCGACCAGCTCGGTGCCCTGGAACCGCACTGATCCGGACTTAGGCCGCGGTGCCTGCAGCACGCACCGGGCCAATGTCGACTTCCCCGACCCGGTCTCGCCGACGATGCCGAGCGTCTCCCCGGCGGCGAGCTCGAACGAGACGTCGGAGACGGCGTGCACCACCCCGCCCTTGAGCCCGCCCGCGCCGCGCACGGTGAACTCGTGGACGAGGTTGCGCACCTCCAGCAGGGTCATACCGGCTCTCCGTCCTTACAGGGGTTCCAGCAGGCCCACCAGTGGCCGACCTCGTGCTGCGCGAACGGCGGACGGCTGGTGCGGCACTGCGGCGTTGCCCGCGCGCACCGCGGCTCGAACGCGCAGCCGGGCGGCAACGCGGTCAGGTCAGGCGGCTGCCCCGGCGTGATCGGCAGCCGCGCGTGCGACTGGCGCTCCAGGCGCGGGATGGCGTCCAGCAGCGCGCGGGTGTAGGGCATCCGCATCTTCGCGAACAGGGTTCGCGTGGGCGCGTACTCCACGGCACGGCCGGCGTACATGACGATCACGTCGTCGGCGTAGCTGGCGGCCAGCCCGAGGTCGTGGCTGATCAGGATGATCGCGGTACCGAGCCGGGAACGCAGCTCGCCGAGCAGGTCCATGATCTGCGCCTGGGTGGTCACGTCCAGCGCGGTGGTCGCCTCGTCGGCGATCAGCAGCTTCGGGTCCGAGGCGAGCGCGATCGCGATCATCACCCGCTGCCGCATGCCACCGGAGAGCTGGTGCGGGTACTCGTAGAACCGCCGTTGCGGATCGGAGATTCGGACCAGCGACAGCAGCTCCATCGCGCGGGCGCGGGCGGCGTCCTTCTCCACCCGGGCGTGGGCGCGGATGGCTTCGGTGATCTGGGCGCCGATCCGCATCGTCGGGTTCAGCGAGCGGGTCGGGTCCTGAAAGATCATCGCGATGTCGGCGCCGCGGTGACGGCGCATCTCGGGCTCCGGCATGCCGACCAGTTCGACGCCGTCGATGCGGGCCGACCCGGTCACCGTGGCGCTGGGCGGCAGCAGGCCCATCAGCGCCCGCGAGCTGACCGTCTTGCCCGATCCGGACTCGCCCACGATGGCCAGCATCTGGCCGGCGCGCAGCCGGTAGCTCAGCCCGTTGACCGCGTACACCCGGCGGCCGCGCTGGTCGAACCGGACGCGCAGGTCCTCGACCTGGAGCAAGGTGTCGCTCATCGGCCGCTCCACCGCGCGCGCAGGGCCTCGCCGAGCTGGTTGAACCCGATCACGGTGAGGAACAGCGCCAGCGACGGCCACACCACGAGCAGCGGGGTGGCGGAGAGGCTGAGCTGCCCCTGGGCGATCATGTTGCCCCAGCTCGGGGCGGGCGGCGGGATGCCGAGACCGAGGAAGCTCAGCGCGCCCTCGATGATCATGATGATGCCCATCCCCAGCATCGCGAAGGTCATCAGCTGCGGGCCGATGTTGGGGGCGATGTGGCGCACCAGGATCCGCCAGGTCGAGGTGCCGGACAGCTTCGCCGCGACCATGAACGGCTGCTCGCGCAGGCGCAGCGTGGCCGCGCGGGAGATGCGGGCGAAGGCGGGGATGGAGAAGAACGCCAGGGCGAAGATGGTGTTGCGCTGGCTCGGCCCGAGGCTCTGCGCGACCGCCAGGGTGAGCACCAGCGACGGGAACGCGATGAACACGTCGAGCACGCGCATGATGATGGTGTCGACGGCCCCGCCGAAGTGGGCGCTCAGCGCGCCCAGCGAACCGCCGAGGGCGAGCCCGAGCAGGTTCACCGAGATCGCCACGATCAGCGACGACCGTCCACCGTAGAGGATGCGGGAGAAGATGTCGTTGCCGTTCGGGTCGGTGCCCAGCAGATGGCCCGGCGAGAACGGCGGCAGGCTGGACGACAGCACGTCCCCGCCGGTCGGCTTCGGGATCGGCGCCACCAGCGGCAGCACGAAGCACGCCCCGAAGATGAGCACGAGCAGACCGGCCGGCAACCCGATCGCCAGGGAACGCAGCCATTTCCGCGCCGGCGCCGGCGCGGTCTCGTCGACGGCAAGCACCGACGACGCGGGGGCCTCAGTTACTGCCATAGCGGATCCTCGGATCGAGCACGGCGTAGAGCAGGTCGGCCAGGAGGTTGGCGAGCACGGTGATGATGGCGAACACGATCACGCAGGCCTGGACCACGATGAAGTCGCGGGTGTTGATCGCCTGGAGCAGCATCTGGCCGATCCCGGGCAGCGCGAAGATCTGTTCGATGATGACGGTGGCGCCGATCAGCGTGCTCAGGTTCAGCCCGACGATGGTGATCAGGCCGAACGCAGAGTTGCGGAACGCGTGCCGCAGCAACACCTGCCAGGGCCCGATGCCCTTGGCGCGGGCGGTCATGATGTAGTCCTCGCCCTGCATCTGGTCGACCAGGTCGCTGCGCAGAAACCGGGTGTAGAAGCAGAACAGCGGGAACGCGATGGCGATCGCGGGCAGGGCGAGCGAGCGCAGGTTTCCGGTGACGCTTTCGCTCAGCGGCGTGTAGCCGATCGCGGGGAACCAGGCCAGCTGCACCGCGAACAGCAGCACCAGCAGCAGCGCGAACACGTAGTTGGCCACCGACAGCCCGGTGGTCGAGACCACCATGCTGATCCGGTCGAGCATGCGGTTGGGCCAGCGCGCGGCGAGCAGCGACACCGGGATCGCCAGGCCCAGCGAGATGAGGAACGCCAGCCCGACGACCTCGCCGCTGACCGCGAGCCGGGGGCCGAGCTCGTCGGTCACCGGTTGCCGGCTGACCAGCGAGGTGCCCAGGTCACCGTGGACCGCGCCGCCCAGCCAGTCGAGGTACCGGACCACCTGGGGCCGGTTGAGCCCCATCTCCTCCTCCAGCTGCTGGATCTGGTCCGGTGATGCCTCGGGCCCGAGCAGCTGCTGGGCCGCGTTGCCCGGGATCAGGTTGAGCACCCAGAACGTGAGGATGCTGACGCCGAGCACGATCGGCACCGCCATCAGCAGCCGCTTGCCCACCAGCCGCAGGCTGGGTGAGCCCAGCACCGCGGGCAGGAGCCGCGGTGCTGGGCGGGATCGGGTGCCAACTGCCGTCACGGGTTGCTCTTCCAAACCTCGTCCCAGATGATCCCGGTGTTCACCACCACCGGCGGGATCTTGGTAGTCAGGCCGGGGCCGTGCACGCCCTTGACGACCACGTTCGCCGGGGCGAACGCGAGGATGAACGGCCCGTACGCCTCGTCGCTGATCAGCTTGCCGGCCTGCTGGTAGAGCTGGTCACGCTTGGCCGGGTCGATCTCCGCGGCGGCCTGGTCCAGCAGGCTGTCCAACTTCGGGTCGGCAACCCCGCTGAACGGGACGCCCGAGTGGAACCGGAACCCCACCCCGACTCCGGCGGCCGGGTCCCAGGCGCCCGCGGTCTGCAGCATCGCCTGCCACTTGCCCGAGTTGAAGTTCTGGATCAGCCCGTTGAGCTGTTCGGAGTGAATGGTGACCTTGATGCCGGCCTGTTCCCACTGGGTCTTCAGCGCGGTGTTCACCTGGTCGGCCACGTAGGCGCTGAGCGTGCCGAGGTCGACGGTGAGCCCACCGAGTTGCTGCACGATCTGCTTGGCCTTCTCCAGGTCATAGGTGCGGTAGCCGGGGACCGTCGGGTGGTGGAACAGCCCGCCGGGCGCGGTGAAGGTCTGGCTCACCGGGTACCAGTCCTTGAACAGGCCCTTCTTGATCGCTTCTACGTTGGTCGCGTAGTAGATCGCCTCCCGGGCCAGCTTGTTGTTGAACGGTGGGATCTTGGTGTTCAGCTGGATCAGGTAGGGCGAGGTCGCCGGCTGCTGGGTCACCACGAGCCGGGGATTGGCCTGGGCCTGCTCGATCAGCGGGGTCGTGGTCATGCCCTCGTAGGCGTCGCCCTGCCCGGCGAGCAACGCCTGGTAGGCGGGTTGGTCGTCGCCGACCGACTTGACGATCAGCTTGTCCAGGTACGGCCGCCCGGGCACGAAGTAGTCGGGGTTGCGCTCGAGCACCAGTTCCGAGCTGAGCTTGTTGCTGACCACCTTGAACGGGCCGGCGCCGACCGGGGTGATCTTGAACTTGTCCTCCCCCATGGTCTTCAGGGCCGTCGGCGAAGCGATCCAGTTCACGTTGGAGACGACCATCGAGTTGACCGCCGCGCCGTTGGGTCGGGTGAACTTCAGCACCACCGTGTCGTTGCCCTCGGTGCTGATGCCGCCCTCGGCAAGCGGCCACTGGGGCCGGCAGGTACAGGTGGACTTCATGTCGCGCTCGAAGTTGAAGGCCACCGCGGCGGCGTCGAACGGGGTGCCGTCGGTGAACTTGATGCCCGGCTTGATCTTGATGCGCAGGGTCCGGCCGCCGTCGGCGAACTCGTACGACTCCGCCTGGTGCGGGACGACCTTGGCGTTGCTGCCGTCATCGTCGGCGACGAGCCGGAACAGCCCGCCGTAGATCGCGCTCATCTGGGTGAGGTTCGCGCCGCCGGTGGTGTTGGTGGCCGGGTCGAGTCCGGTGGGCCACGCCCCGGCGAACGACGCGTCCAGCAGCACGGTCAGCTCGCCACCTCGCCGCGGCGTGCTCGCCTCGTCGTCTGTGCTGCCCGAGCCACTGGAGCCCCCGCACCCGGCGACGACAAGTGGCACGGCCAGCAAGAGACATAGGGTCTTCCTGGTTCTCACTGCGTTCTCCCGCTTCTTCGCGGTTACGTGGGGCTCACCAGGTGACTCAGGTCACCTTGTGAGATCCAGGTTCGCGACTCGTGGCGTCGCCGATACAGGCGACTTCCGCCGGGCGGAAGGGAACTTCGGCGCCCGCGGGCGGCGTTGGGCGGCGCGCGCAGTGCCCCCGCCCGGGGCGCGTCGACCCAGATGTTGACAATCTGTTCGACAGCAGGCATCGTCGCGCCGATGAGCGATGGCCGGGAGCCGGGTGGCGCGCTGCAGGAGCTTTTCGATGTCCGGGCGACCGTGGCGCTGGTGACCGGCGGCGGGTCCGGGCTCGGCAAGGCGATCGCGACCGCGCTCGTCGAGTGTGGCGCGCGGGTCGTCGTGGCCGACCGCGACCAGGACCGGCTGGACCGGATGGTGGAGCAGCTCGGCGCGACCGGCCGGCTCGAGGTGAGCCGGACCGACGTGGCGGACGCGGCCGCGGTCGACGAGCTGGTCGACGGCGTCGTGGCGCGCCACGGCCGCATCGACTCGGTCTTCGCCAACGCCGGCATCGCCCGCGGCGCCGGGCCCGGCCACCCCTCGGGCCAGCTGGACACCTTCGACATGGCCGACTGGACCGCGCTGCTCGACGTGAACCTGTATGGCGTGCTGAACACCATGCGGGCGGCGGCCCGGCACATGAAGCGGCAGCGCGCCGGCAGCATCGTGGTCACCGCGTCCACTGCCGGGCTGCGCGCCGACCCGCTCGTGTCGTACTCCTACGTGGTGGCGAAGGCCGCCGTGGTGAACCTGACCCGCCAGGCCGCCCTCGACCTGGCGCGCTGGCGGGTGCGGGTCAACGCCATCGCACCCGGGCCGTTCCGCACCGCCATCGGCGGCGAGGGCCGGCCGGACCCGGCGAAAGAGGCGATGTGGAGTTCCATGGTCCCGCTTGGCCGGATGGGCGATCCGCGGGAGATCCAGGGCCTGGCCGTGCTGTTGGCCTCGCCCGCGTCCAGCTTCATGACCGGCGGCGTCTACCCGGTCGACGGCGGCGCACTGTTGCAGGCGCCTGCGCTACCCGACGAGGCCGGCCCGCCCAGGACACAGTTCGAACGTTAATGTTCGCGACAGTGTAGACAATCTTGCTGCGCCCGTTCTAGGGTTCCGAGCAAGCGGTCCGCCGTCGCTGCTGACCAGGCCAGCCCGCAGGCCCCTGGTAGAGCTCTCCAGCCGGCGCCGCGGGCGGCGCGGCGGCCGCGCAGGTTCCGCTGCCGTCACAGCAGCCCGGGTTGCCCCGCGGAGGTGGAAGATGACGACGACTCCCGGCCACACCGGCAACGACCAGCTGATCCGGCGCACCGCCCTGGGGCGCGCACTCGCGGTGCTGGACGCGTTCGGACCCCGGCACCGCCTGCTGTCCCTCAGCGAGATCGCCCGTCGCGCCGACCTGACCCTGCCCACCACCCATCGCCTGGTCAGCGAGCTGGTCGCCTGGGGTGCGCTGGAGCGCCACCCCTGCGGGCACTACTTCCTCGGCCTGCGGCTGCTCGAGCTTGCCGCGCTGGCCCCCCGCGGCCTGCAGCTGCGGGAGGCCGCCTTTCCCTACCTCGACGACCTGCACCAGGCCACCCACGCCAACGTCCACCTTGGAGTCCGTGACGGACACGAGGTCGTCTACGTCGAAACCATGCGCTCGCGGGTCAGCGCCCAGATCTCCAGCAAGGTAGGCGACCGCTGGCCGCTGCACGTCAGCGGCACCGGCCTGGTGCTGCTCGCGTACGCAGACCGCGCCCTGCAGGACGAGGTCCTCAGTGGACCTCTGGCGCGGTACACGCCGAAGACCGTCGTCGACCCGCAGGAGCTGCGGCGCATCCTGGCCGAGGTCCGCCGGACCGGCATCGTCATCGCGCACGACCAGATCACCATGAACGCGGTGGCCGTCGCCGCCCCGGTGCGCGGTCCCCGCAACGACGTGATCGCGGCGATCAGCGCGGTCATCGCCACCAACGAGATGCCGCTGGGCCCCCTCGCGGCCCGGATCACCGAAACCGCCCAGGCGATCTCCCACGCCCTCGGCGCGGCCACCCCGCGGGCACAGCGTCTCCCGGCGCGCCGGCACAGCAGGTCGACCGCGCCGCTCAGCGCGGTGGCCTGACGCCGAGGAACCGGAACGCGTTGTGCCAGGTGATGTCGGCCAGCACCGCAGGGTCGAGGTCCATCGAGCGCAGCGTCGCGCCGGCCGGGTCCTCGCGCGGCATCGCAGGGAAGTCCGAACCGACCAGCAGCCGGTCGTGCCCGAGCAGGTCGATCAGGTAGCGGATCGCCCGGCGGTCGAAGACGAGTGAGTCGTAGTAGAAGCGGCGTGCGTACTCCAGCGGCGACGGCCCGTCGTCGGGCATGACGGCCCGATCCGGCACCTTCGGCCCCTCGTTCCACGATCCACCCCAGAAGTACTGCGCCCGTGGCAGCATCAACGGGAAGCCGCCGGCCGCGTGGCTGAACGAGATCCGAAGCTGGGGGCATTTGGCCGCGATGCCCCCGGCGACCAGGGACGCGGCGGCCAGGGCGCCTTCGACGCCGACCACGTAGGTGCCCATGGTGGACGGCGGCAGGCGGTCGGTGGGTGTCGGCATCGCATGCACGAAGACCGGCAGGTCCAGCCGCTGCGCTTCGGCGAAGAACGGCAGAAACCGCTCGTCGCCGAGCGACGCGCCCCGCACGTTGGAGGCGATCTCCACTCCGTACAGCCCGAGGTCGCGGACCGACGCCAGCTCCGCGGCGGCCAGTTCGGGGTCCTGCATCGGCACCATGCCGAAGCCGTAGAGGCGGTCCGGCGCGGCCGCGCACAGCGCGGCGGTGGTCTCGTTGACCCAGCGGGCGAGCCGGAGCCCGTCGGCCACCGGCAGGTCGTAGCGCAGCAGCGGCGGCATCGGGGTGACCACCTCGGCATCCACACCGGAGGCGTCCATCGCCTCGACCCGCCGCTCGGCCTCGAAGAACACGTCACGCGCGGTGAACCTCGTCGCGCCGAAGACCAGCACCCGCGCGGTCTCGCCGTCGACCGGTTCCATGCGTGGAAAGCACTTTGGGGCGTCGGCCGGGTAGTCCTTGGGCAGTACGTGCGCGTGCACGTCGATCAGCATCAGGCGGCTCCAGGGTGGACAGACACGTGTACGGCGGCTTCGCCGGGCACCTCGCCGGCGAGGGTCTGGATGGCGAGCTCGGCGTCGTCGAGGCCGAACGTGTGAGTGTGCAGCTTCTCCAGCGGGAACCGGCGGGACTCGATGATCCGGATCGCCTCGGCGTTGGCCCGGGCATCCACACCGAACGCCCCGACCACGGTGAGCGCCCGGTTGATGATCAAATCGGTGCGCACCGGCACCTCCCTGCCGCCCTTGAGCCCGGCCAGCACCACCCGGCCGCCCTGCCGGGTGGCGAGCAGCGCGTCGGTCACCGGCGCGGTCGCCATCGGCGTCAGCTCCAGCGTCACGTCGGCGAGCCGGCCGTCGGTCAGCTCGGTGACGCGCTGGACGGTGTCCGTCTCGTCGACCACTATCGTGTGGTCGGCGCCCAGCTCGCGGGCCAGGGCGAGCTTGTGCGCATCCGCGGCCAGGCCGGTGACGATGATGGTGCCGGCCCCCGCGGCCCGCGCCGCGATCACCGCCGCGAGCCCGCGCTGCCCCGCGCCGAGCACCAGGACCGTGTCGCCGAGCCCGACTCCGCCCAGGTGACAGGCCCAGCGGACGCCGGCGGCCATCGGGTTGAACATGGCCGCGATCTCGGCCGGCAGCGTCTTGTCGATCCGGTGCAGCACCGCTCCGGGTGAGACGTAGAGGTACTCCGCCAGCCCTCCCCACAGGCCCGGCGCCACTGTCACCGGCGTCACCCCGTGCCCGATTGTGCGGTTGGGGCAGAACTGGTACCGGCCGGTCAGGCACCGCGAGCAGGACCGGCAGGGCACGATGACCTCCAGCGCCACCCGGTCGCCGGGCGCCACGCCCCAGCGTTGCGCCGCACGTTCGCCGATCTCCTCGATGATCCCCAGCGGCTCGTGCCCGGGGATGAACGGATCCGTGGTTCTGCCCATGTGGCCCTTGTACGTCTCCACGTCGCTGCCGCAGATCCCGTTCGCCTCCACCCGCAGCAGCGCGTGGTCAGGCCCGACCGTCGGCCGCGGGAACTCGCGGATCTCGATCCGCCGCGGGCCGAGCTGGACCGCCGCGCGAACGGTGTCAGCCATGTCTGTACCGGCCTCCCTCACACCGCGAGCCGGGTCAGCCGGCTCTTCATCTCGGACCGCTCGATCGAGCCGGGCGGCACCAGGGTCACGCTCGCCGGCACCGACAGCCGGGCGCGGATGGTGGACTCGATCGTGTACCGCAGCTCCTCGTGGTCGCCGGGCTGCTCGCCCCACTCGGCCTCCAGGCGCAGCGGCGGCTCCACCCGCGGGCCCTTCGACGGCAGCAGGATCTGCACCGCGCCGGAGGTGCGTGGGTACAGCGCCTGCACGACGTCGCGCACCGCGGACGGGAAGACGTTCACGCCGAGCACGATGAGCATGTCGTCGGTGCGGCCGATGCAGCGGATCAGCGGCGCGCCGTCCGCGGCGCGGCCGGTGACGGTGACCAGGTCGCGGGTGCGGAACCGCACCAGCGGGCAGCACTCGCGGTCGACCGAGGTGTAGACGAGCTCGCCGGTGACCCCGGGCTCGGCCTCGATCGGTTCACCGCTCTCCGGCGAGATCAGCTCCACCAGCACATGCCGGCCCCCGGTGAACCGCATCCCGCCGCTGCCGGGCGCCTCGCCGAACAGCACCGGGGCCATGTCCGCGTTGCCCAGCCCTTCGGTGACCTGCGCACCCCACTCGGACTGCAGGTGCTCGCGGAACGCCGGCTCCCCGCCGCCCGGCTCGCCGCCGACGAACACCTTGCGCAGCCCGAACTCGCGCGGATCCCGGCCGAGCTTCTGCCGGATGTACTCGGCAAGGTAGCGGGCGTACGACGGCGTCGAGTGCAGCGCCGTCACGCCGAGCGTCTGCATCGCGAGCACGGCCTTCTCCGAAGCGCCCGTGCCGATCGGGACCACCGTGGTCCCGATCTCCTCCAACGCGTCCCGGATCGGCAGGCCCCCGACGAACAGGGTCAGCCCCGAGCCGTGCACGACGACGTCCTCGCGGGTGGCGCCCATGGTGCGGAACGCGCGGGCGACCATCTCGGTCCACGCCTGCGCGTCGCGCCGGGTCACCCCGACCCAGCTCGGCGTGCCGGTGGTGCCGGTCGAGGCGTGGACCCGGATCACCTCGGTCATGTCGACACCGGCATGCCGGCCGAGCGGCGGCGCCGCGGCCTGGCTCTCGCGCAGCATCTGCTTCTCGGTGAACGGGAACTTCGCGATGTCGGCCAATGACTCGAACGCGTCCGGGCTGATCCCGTGCTCGGCGAACAGGTCCGCGTAGAACGGCGACCGGGCGGGCAGGCCGGCCAGCTGCCGGCGCAGCGCGGCGGTGACCGCGTCGACGTCGTCGGCCGCGACGAAGGGCGGTGTGACAGCCATCAGCGCCGCCGATCAGTGCTCGTGGATGATGACGCCGCGGATGTTCTTGCCGTCGAGCATGTCCTGGTACGCCTGGTTGACCTCGTCCAGCCGGTACCGGCGGGTGATCAGCTCGTCCAGCTTCAGGTCGCCGGAGCGGTACAGGCCGAGCAGCCGCGGCACGTCGTAGAGCGGGTTGCAGTCGCCGAACAGGGCCCCGCGCAGCTGCCGCTGGTAGCTGATCAGGAACCCGGCGTGCACGTGGACCGCCTTCTCGTCGAACTTGCCGACAGCGGTGATCGTGACCTTGCCGCCCTTGCCGGTGACCTGCACCGCGGACATCACGATCTCCTCGGTGAGCACGCCCGGCGTGCAGATCGCGTGGTCGGCGAGCTGGCCGCGGGTCGCCTTGACCACGAACTCGTGCGCCTCCTTCGCGTCGGCGAAGGTGTGCGTGGCCCCGAAGACCTTCGCCATCTCCCGCTTGAACGGCACCGGGTCGACCACGACCACGTTCTTCGCCCCGGCGTACCGCGCGCCCTGCACCGCGTTGCTGCCCACGCCGCCCGCACCGTAGATCACCACGGTGTCGCCGGCCCGGACGCCGGCCGCGTACACCGCCGAGCCCCAGCCGGTCGGCACGCCGCAGCCCACCAGCGCGGCGATCTCGAACGGGATGTCGTCCGGCAGCGGGATGCAGGCCCACTCGGAGACCACCGCGTACTGGGAGAAGGTGCCCAGCGTGCAGAAGCCGCCGAGGTCCTCGTCACCGAGGTGGAACCGGAACGTGCCGTCGGCGAACATGCCCGTCCCGGCGTTCTTGCCTTCGTCGCACATGTTCTGGTGCCCGGTCGAGCAGGAGCGGCACTTGCCGCACGCCGGGATGTACGAGCAGACGATCCGGTCGCCCGGCTTGACCCGCCGCACGTGCGGGCCGACCGACTCCACCACACCGGCGCCCTCGTGCCCACCGACGACCGGCAGCCGCACCCGCGCGTCGCCCTCGGTGATGTGGTGGTCCGAGTGGCACAGCCCGGCGGCGTGGAACTTGACCCGCACCTCGTGCGCCCGCGGCGGGTCCAGCCGCAGCTCGGCGATCTCCCAGCCGAGGTGCGGTGCGCGCGCGATCGCGGCGCGGGTGGTGATGGTGCCCTCGCGCAGGGTCGTTGTTTCGCTCACCAGCTGGCTCACGGTTGGTCCCCGATCTCGTGCCGGACCTCCTCGCCGAGCAACGCGACGTGGTCGAGGTCCTCGATGTCGTAGATGTGGAAGTAGACCGTGTCGGCACCGGCCTTGCGTAGCTGCTCGACCCGGTCGGCGACCAGCGCCGGGGAGCCGACCGCGGCGTGCCGGCGGATCAGCTCCGAACCCATCACCGCCGCCCGCCGGCGCGCCCCGGCCGGCGTGGTCGCGCAGGCGACCGGCAGGACGGCCGAGTGGCGCACCTGCGTCGGGTCGCGGCCGATCCGCTCGCACGCCCGGTCGAACCGGGCGAAGGTCGCCCGCAGGTCATCGCTGAGGGCGCCGTTGAACTCGTCGGCGAACCGGGCGGCGAGTGCCGGGGTGCGTTTCGGCCCGGTGCCGCCGATGATGATCGGCGGGTGCGGGCGCTGGGCCGGCCGCGGCGGGGTGCGGTTCGCCTCGACCCGGTAGTGCTTGCCGGTGAAGCTGAACCCGTTGCCCGCACCCGGCTCGGTGTGCCACAACCCGGTGATGATCTCCAGCTGCTCCGCCAGCCGGTCGAACCGCTCAGCGACCGGCGGGAAAGGTATCCCGAACGCTTCGTGCTCCCGCTCGTACCATCCGGTGCCGATGCCCAGCTCGACCCGCCCGCCGCTCATCTCGTCCACAGTGGAGACCACGGTGGCGAGCATGCCCGGCTGGCGGAAGGTCGACGCGGTGACCAGCGAGCCGAGCCGGATCCGCTCGGTGTCGCGGGCCAACCCGCCCAGCGTCGTCCAGCAGTCGGTCGGCCGGTACGTCGGGTCGTTCGGGTCCACGCCGAACAGGTGGTCGGACCGGAAGAAGGCGTCGAACCCCGCCTCCTCGGTCGCCCTGGCCAGCGCCAGGATCTGCGCGTAGCTGGCTCCGTGCCGCGGCTCCATGAGGATCCGCAGCCGCAGCCCGTCCCGGGCGGCCGGCCCGGACGGCGGGTGGGCGGGCGAACTATCGCGTACCACGGATCGACACCGTCTTGACCTGGGTGTAGCTGAGCACCGAGTCGGCGCCCATGGTGCGGCCGAACCCGCTGCCGCGGTAGCCGCCGAACGGCGCGCCGATCACCCCGCCGCTGAGCCACTGGTTCACCGCGACCTGGCCGGCCTGCAGGCCACGCACCATCCGCACGGCCCGGCCGATGTCGGAGGTCCAGACCGAGGCGACCAGGCCGTACTCGGTCCCGTTGGCCACCTCCAGCGCCTCCTCGTCGCCATCCACCGGCAGCACCGAGAGCACCGGGCCGAAGATCTCCTCCTGGGCGATGCGCATGTCGGGCCGGACCTGGTCGAAGATGGTCGGCTCGACGAAGAACCCGCGCTCGAACTTCTCCCCGGCCGGCACCCCGCCGCCGGTGACCAGCTCGGCGCCCTCCTCGCGCCCCACCTTCAGGTAGCCCAGCACCCGCTGGTGCTGCTTCGCGCTGATCAGCGGGCCCATGTCGACCTGTTCGGTGCCGGGCCCGACCCGCACCCGCGCGAACGCCTCGCGCAGCTTGCGCACCACCTCGGCGTGGATCTTGCGGTCGACCACCAGCCGGGAGCCCGCCGCGCAGATCTGTCCGCTGTTGTGTGTGATACCGCGAGTCAGCTGCGGGATGGCCGCGTCGACGTCCGCGTCGTCGAGCAGCACCTGCGGGGACTTGCCGCCCAGTTCCAGGTGCAACGGGGTGTGGTTGCGCGCGCAGGCGGCCATCACCGCGGAGCCGGTGGCAGGCGAGCCGGTGAAGCTCATCCGGGAGATGCCGGGATGGGCCGGGATCGCGGCGCCCGCCTCCGGCCCGTAGCCGGTGACCACATTGATCACGCCCGGTGGGATGCCGGCCTGCATCGCCAGTCTCGCCAGAGCCAGCGGGGTGAGCGGGGCGTCCTCGGCCGGCTTGATCACGATGGTGTTGCCCGCCGCGATCGCCGGACCCACGTCCATGACGAAGTTCGGGCCCGGGGCGTTCCACGGGATGATGCCGCCGACCACGCCGTACGGCTCGCGCAGGGTCAACCCGAGCACGTCCGGCGTGTGCGTGGGCAGGCTCAGCCCGTGCACCTTGTCCGCCTGCCCGGCGAAGTAGGTGAGCATCCGCGACATCGGCAACGGTCCCCAGTGCGGCCGCCCGACCTCGCTGATCTCCAGCCGGTCGATCTCCTGCTCGTGCTTGTCGATCAGCTCCGCCCACCGCATCAGCAACCCGGCCCGGAAGGTCGGGCTGGTGTCGCGCCACTTCGGGAACGCGGCGGCGGCCGCGCTGACCGCGGCGTCCACATCGGACGCGTTGCCGCGCGGCACGTGCAACAGGGTCTCGCCGGTGGCCGGGTCGAGCACCTCGATGGTCTGGCCGCTCGCCGCCGGTACCCACTCGCCGCCGATGAGCTGGGTGTTCTCGGTGACCAGCCCGGTGAGGCGAGGGTCGGGAGGGGCGATGGTCATGGCGTTGCTCCTGTTCGAGGCTCGCGTGCGGGTCAGTGCTCGTGGATGATGACGCCGCGGATGTTCTTGCCGTCCAACATGTCCTGGTAGCCCTGGTTGATCTCGTCCAGCCGGTACCGGCGGGTGATCAGCTCGTCCAGCTTGAGGTCACCGGAGCGGTACAGGCCGAGCAGCCGCGGCACGTCGTAGAGCGGGTTGCAGCCGCCGAAGATGGCGCCCTGCACCCGGCGCTGGAAGCCGATGAGCATCCCGGCGTGCACGTTCACCGAGCCGTTGCCGACCGCGGTGATCGTCACATGCCCGCCCTTGCCGACCACCTCGATGGCCGACTGGATCACCTCGTCGTGCAGGATGCCGACCGTGATGATCGCGTGGTCGGCGAGCTGGCCGTGCGTGGTGTCGACGACGAAGTCGTGCGCCTGCTTGGCGTCGGCGAAGGTGTGGGTGGCCCCGAAGACCTTCGCCATGTCCCGCTTGAACGGCACCGGGTCGACCACGACCACGTTCTTCGCCCCGGCGTACCGCGCGCCCTGCACCGCGTTGCTGCCGACTCCACCGCAGCCGTAGACGACGACCGTCTGCCCGGCCCGTACGCCGGCCCGGTACACCGCCGAGCCCCAGCCCGTGGGCACGCCGCAGCCGACCAGCGCGGCGACGTCGAACGGGATGTCCTTGGGGATTTTGATGCACGACCATTCGTGGACGACCGCGTACTGGGAGAAGGTGCCCAGCACGCAGAGGCCGCCGAGGTCCTCGTCGCCGAGGTGGAACCGGAACGTGCCGTCGGGAAGCATCCCGATGGCGGCGTTCTTGCCTTCGTTGCACAGGTTCTGCTGCCCGGTCGAGCAGTAGCGGCACTTGCCGCAGGCCGGAATGAACGAGCAGACGACGTGGTCGCCGACGGCGACCCGGGTGACGTCCTCCCCGACCGCGTCCACCACGCCGGCGCCCTCGTGCCCGCCCACCACGGGCATCCGCATCGGGGCGTCGCCCTTCTGGATGTGGTCGTCGGAGTGGCACAACCCGGCGGCGTAGAACTTGATCCGGACCTCGTCGGCCTTCGGCTCGTCCAGCTGCAGCTCGACGATCTCCCACGGCGTACGCGGCTGCCGGCAGATCGCGGCCCGTGTCGTGATGCTCATCTGGCCGTTCCTCCTTTACGCGCCTGGTGATCGGCGTCACCGGCGCCGGGATTTCACCATCCCGCGGGCGTGATCAGCGGAGCAAGGCGCCTTTCGTGACGCGGAAAGGCGCGGCTTTTCATTCCGCGCCCGCCGGTACGACCTCGACGATTCCGTGGTCGGCGTCGATGCGTACCCAGTCGCCGGTGTTGATCACCTTCACCGGATCGCGATCGAGGTCGGTGACGGTGGGAACGCGGGTCACCACCGCGCCGAGCGCGACCTTCGTCGTGGTCACCGTGTACAGCATGCCCAGCGGCGCGGTCCCCATCAGCCGGGTGGCCTGGAAGAAGCCGGACCAGCCCGACGAGCCCTTGGCGCCGGGGAACACCAGGATCTTGCCGGCGAACGATTGGCCGCACAGTTCGTGCCGGCGCTCGATGATGGTGCCCGTCGCCGGGTCGATGCCACCCCAGCCGGAGATCGTCTGGTGCGAGACCAGCGCCTCTCCCTCGGCCACCCCGGGCACCACCGTCCGGCCGTGCAGGATCAGTCGCATCGCAACTCACCAGCCCACCGGCCGGTCACCGCCGCCTCGACGCAGTCCTCCAGCGTGCCGAACCAGGCCTCGATGCCGAGGATCGCCGGCAGGTAGTGCGCCTGCTTCGCCGAGTCGGTGGCGAAGACCTTGGTGCCGGGCGGCGCGGCGCGGGACATCGCCGGGCACGAGTCGGTGAACAGGCGCGCGCCCGCCCGCTCGATGACCTCGGTGTAGCCGCTGCGGTCGGCGACCGCCTTGAGCGCCCGCGGCACCATGATCCACATTTGCGTGCCGGAGTTCAGCCGGCGGCCGTCCAACGCCTTGGCCGCGCGGCGCACCTGCTCGATCGAGGCGTGCGGGCAGCCGAGCAGGACGAAGTCGACCTCGGTGTGCTGGCCCTGCGAGTTGAGTGCCTCGTACGTGCGGCGGCGCTCGCGTGGCCCGTACGGCACCGCCTCGGGCACCGGGCGCGGCCCGAACGCGGCCTGCACCGTCGGCGCCTCCGGGGTGACCCCCGGGATGTGGTAGAGCTCGACGCCACCGGAGGAGGCGGCCGCGGCACCGAAGTGCTTCAGGTCTTCCAACTCCGGGACGGCCAGGTCGCCGACCACCACCGGCCGCGCCTCCTCGACCAGCTCGCCGACGAAGTAGCCGAGCAGGCCCCAGTCGAAAAAGTCCCGCACGGGTACGCGTACGTCGACCAGGTGGGTGCCGTAGCGGTTCTGCGTCAGGTGGTTGCCCCAGCAGGGGATCTTCCCGGTGAGGCTGGCCGCGCCGGTGGACGCCGTGCCCTCGCAGTTGGTCCGGGCTCCCAGCACGGAGTTGGCGTAGACCACGGCGGAGGATTCCATCCACGCCACGTGCTCGCCGCGCACCGGGAGGTTGCCGACCTGGTACGGCGTGCAGGTGGCGAGGATGGTGACGCCCTTGCGGCCGTAGAAGGCCTCGGCGTCGTCCTGCAGCCGGACGAACTGCTCCGGGTACGGCACGATCCCCGCCGCGTCGCCGCTGAAGCCCTGCTGCAGCTGGCAGGTGGCCACCCGCATCTGCGGGATTTCCAGGTCTTCGTCGCTGTCGAGGTTGATGACCGCGAACGCGCGATCCCAGCCGCCCTCGGCGACCAGCTTCGCCTTGACCGGGGAGGGTTGGGTCATCGTCCCCGCCACGTTCCTGACGTCACACAGGCGTTCGCAGTCCAGCGCCTCGCCGTAGCGCACGAGCAGGTCCATCGCGGCGGCGACCGCGGGCCCTTCGGCCCCGTCCAGCATCGCCTTCTCGTCATCGGTCAACCGCACCGGCAGGCTCCTTCCCCGCGACCTAGTCCACGTTCGCCGACAGCCGCTCCCGCAGCTCGCCGAGGTCGATGTCGTGCACGCTGCCCGCGCCCGCCAGGTCGAGGGCGTGGGCCGCGCCCGCGCCCATCGCCGCGCACGGTCCCATCACCCGGACACTGGACAGCGCCGCGGCGTCGCCGTCGACACACCGGCCCGCCGCGACGAGGTTGTGCACGTCCGGCGGGGTCATGCTGCGCAGCGGGACATAGTGCACGTGGTCGGCCTCGAACATCTCCCACACGTATCCCTCGGGCCGGTCGTGCAGCTCGATCGGCCACGCGGTCCGCGCGACCGAATCCTCGAACCGGACCCCGGTCCGGACCTCGTCGAGCGTCAGCTGATGTCGCGACGCGATCCACCGGGTCTGCCGGCGGCCCGGGAACCCGTACGCGCGCACCCGGGCGTTGCCGAACGCCTTCGGGAACTCGGTGCGGAGGAAGTGCACCACGCGGTCGGCCTGCGCCCTGCCCTCCAGCTGCGCCTGCGACGCGCGGACCGGATCCAGCGGCGCCTCGATGTGGGTCATGTTCATCACCGCGATGTTGCGACCCGGGAAGAAGAACGCCAGGCCGTCGTGGCGCACCAGGCCGTACTCCTCGGCTTTGGCGGCGATCCGGTCGGACAGCTCGGTGTGGTCGGGCCGGTACCTCTCGTCGAGGTGTTCGAGGACGATCTGCTGCGAGCCGTAGATCGTCCGCTCGGGGATCCGGCAGGGCAGACCGGCTTCCCACGCCAGCGACGCATCGCCGGTGGCGTCGACGAACCCGGTCGCGCCGACGGTCACCGTGCCGTAGCGCGTGGCCAGCACCACCGAGCGCACCCTGCCCTCCCGCACGTCGACGCTCTGGATGGCAGCGCCGAGGATCACCTGTACCCCGAGGGAGCGGATCTTCTCCTCCAGCCACCGGCCGAGCCGTACCTCGTCGTACTGCACGGTGATCGTGTGGCCCCGGTTGAAGTGCAGGTCACCCGTCGGGCCGAGGTCGGCGAAGATGTCGTCGAACAGGCTGTGGGTCAGCTGCCGGTAATCCGGCGCGTTGCCGAACACGCCGCAGAACAGCCCGATCAGCGAGTTGACCATCTGGCCCCCGAGGACCGGGAGGGCGTCGACCAGCACCACCTCGCGACCGAGCTGCGCGCTCTCGATGGCCGCGGACACGCCCGCGACACCGGCGCCGAGTACGCACACATCGCCGGTGACCTCATGGACGCTCGGCACGGCCGGCCGGGTCACCGTATTGATCTTCAACTCGGTCAGCGGGTGCGGCATCGCGTCACCTCACGCCTTCCACCGGGACGGCCTGCCCGGACCACAGGCCGAAGACCCGCACCACCATGGACATCGCCGCGTTGCGGGAACCGGCCACCATCACCGGCACGTGCTGCGGCGAGGGCAGGATCGGCTCGAACGTCTCGTCGTCCGGATCGGTTGTGCCATCGGCGAAGCGGACGCCGTTCTCCCCCACCCCGTCCTTGCCGGCGCGGCGCAGCTGCGCCCGGGTCCGTCCACAGTGCTCGACCAGCCAGGCCTGGACGTCTTCCCGGCTGAACCCCGACTTGCCGAGCAACTGGGCGTGTTCCGGGCCGAAGACCACGCCGGCCGAGGTGTCCCGGAAGATCAGGGAGCCGGTGCGGGAGATGGTGTCCGCGATATCCCACAGGACCTGCTCCGGGTCCTGGGTGTGCCGGTTGTCCACGAACTCACACGTGCGCAACAGCATCGCGCTCACCGCGCTGGTGCCCTCGGGCTGCCCGGCCGCGACCGCCAGCGGCGGCCACGGGCTCTCCTCCTCGTTCTCGCCCAGGCAGATCGACCACCGTCCGGGCAGGCCCTGGGTGGCCTGCTCCAGCACGCCGGGCAGGATCCCGTAGACGTTGCGGACGATCAGTCCGATCGCCCGCGCCACTGTCGCGTTGGGACGGTACCCCGGCCCGAAGACGCCACCGCCGCAGTTGAACCCGAGCCGGGTCCGGACCGGACCGTTGACCACGATCAGCGGCGCCGGCCCGCTGGTGCTCTGCCAGCCGCCGCCACCCGCCGCCCGGTCCCGCATCAGCGCCTCCCAGGCGGCCAGCACCACCGGGAAGTACTCCGGCCGGCAGCCGGCCATCGCCGCGTTGATCGCGGCGAGCTCGACCGTGCATTCCCGGTCGACCTGCTTGTTGCGGCCGATGACCTCCTTTGGCGAGCGGCGGGTCTGCGCGAGGAACGCGTCGACGAGCGGGCGCGATGCCGGCACCACCGGCAGCCCGTCCGACCAGCCCTGGTCGTAGCAGTACTCGATCGCCGCCTGCGCGTTGTCGGGGTCGAGGGTCACCCCTGGCCTCCGGCCAGGATCTCCACGACCTGGGGCAGCGTCTCCTCCGCGCGCTTGCGTACCTCGTCCGGGGTGAGCACGGCGACCGGATGCGCGGTGGTCGCGTAGCGGTAGCCTGGGGCACCCCGCAGCGCGGCCATCGCGTCGGCGGTCACCGCGAACGCGTCGGTGCAGATCACCGCGGCCGGGATCCCGCGCCGTTCGAAGGCGACGCCGTCGGCGACCGCGGAGCCGCTGCACGAGCCGCAGTCGCCCACACCGATCACCACCGCCTGGCAGCTGCCGGCGATCTCCTCGAGCAGCTCGTCGGGCACCGGGAGGGCGAACGCCCGCTTGGTGCGGGCCAGCACGCCGGCCGCGCCGTACCGGTCGACCAGCAGCCGGCCCAGCTCCTCGAGGAACAGCGCGGCGTTGTGCTTGGTGTTCTCCAGCAGCCCGATGGTGGCGCCTTCGAGGCGGGCCCGCGGCGACGCGAGCGCGACGCCCAGCCGGGCGCCGGCGGCTCCCCCGGTCGGGTCGAGTATCGCGTTGACCATAACGTCCAGCCTGGCGGCTGACCGGGGGCGGGCGCACCGCGGCTTCCGCCTGCCGGAAGCCCGGTCCGGCTGCCGGCTGCCGAAGTCCGGTGCATCGTGCGCCTGCGGAAGGCCCGATCCGTACCGGCTCGTCCCTTCCGGCCGGTGGAAACGGTACTTCCCGTGCCCGATCACGCCGGCTTAAGGTTTGCCATGGCCATTGTCGGGACCCGCATGACCCGCGTCGAGGACCACCGGCTGCTGACCGGAGCCGCGACGTACGTGGACAACCTGCGCCTGCCGGAGCTGGCCGGCGCGGCGTTCGTGACCTTCGTCCGCAGCCCGATCGCGCACGCCCGCATCACGCACATCGACACCGCGCAGGCTCGCGCGGCGCGCGGCGTGGTGGCGGTGTACACCGCCGCGGACATCGACGTGCCGCCGATGGGCACCCCACCGATGCTCACCAACGGCGCCGCGATGGCGCGGCCGTGCCTGGCCAAGGACGTCGTCCGGTTCGCCGGCGAGGCGGTCGCGGTCGTGGTGGCCGAGGACCGCGCCGCCGCCGCGGACGCGGCCGGGCTGGTGGATGTGGAGTACGACCCGCTGCCCGCCGTCGTCTCCGTCGAGGACGCCCTCGCCGGCCGGACACTGCTGTTCCCGGAGGCCGGCACCAACCTCGCCCACGAGGCCGGCGAGCTCTCCGCCGCCGACCCCTTCGCCGACTGCGAGGTGGTGGTGACCCGGGAGATCACCAACCAGCGGCTGGCGCCGGTGCCGATGGAGACACGGGCCGCCGCGTGCGTGCCGGACGGCGAGGGCGGGCTGGTGCTGTGGCTGTCCACCCAATGCCCGCACGCGGTCCGGGACGACATGACCCGGCAGCTCGGTCTGCTCCCCGGCCAGCTTCGCGTCATCGCGCCGGACGTCGGCGGTGGTTTCGGCGGCAAGATTCCCAGCGAGGTCGACTACACCGTGCTGTGCTGGATCGTGCGCCAGCTCGGCCGCCCGGTGCGCTGGATGGAGACCCGCAGCGAGACCATGCTCACCATGAACCACGGGCGCGGCCAGCGCCAGCGGGTGACCATCGGTGGCCGCCGCGACGGCACGGTCTCGGCGTACCGGCTGGACATCCTGGCCGACGCGGGCGCCTATCCGCACACGGCCTGGCTGCCCAGCGCCACGGTCTGGATGGCCACCGGCGCGTACGGGATCCCGCGCGTGGAGGCGCGGGCGCGCTGCGTGGTCACGAACACCACCCCGATGGGTGCCTACCGCGGGGCCGGGCGACCGGAGGCGATCGCCGCCATCGAGCGCGCCATCGACCTGTTCGCCGCCGAGATCGGCATGGACCCGGCGGACGTGCGGCGCCGGAACCTGTTGCGGCCCGAGGCCTTCCCGTACCAGACACCGACCGGCATGGAGTACGACAGCGGTGACTACCCGGCGGCGCTGGAGCAGGTGCTGGCCGCGGCGGACTACCCCGGGCTGCGGGCCGAGCAGGCCCGCCGCCGCGCCGCCGGCGACCACCGCCAGCTCGGCATCGGCCTGTCGTGCTACGTCGAGGTCACCGGCCTGGGCGGGGAGGAGCACGGCAAGATCACGATGGACGCGGACGGCGCGGTCACCGCGTACGTCGGCACCACGCCGCAGGGCCAGGGGCACGCCACCACGCTCTCCATGATCATCGCAGACCGGCTCGGCGTGCCGCCGGAGCAGGTCTCCGTCCGGCACACCGACACCGGCTCGCTCGACCAGGGCGGCGGCACGTTCGGCTCCCGGTCGCTGCAACTGGGCGGCTCGGTCGTGCACGAGGCGACGCAGCGGTTGTGCGACGACGCCCTCCCGCTCGCCGCGGCCGCGCTCGAGGCCGACGAGCGCGACGTCGTCCTCGACCGCGAGTCCGGCCGCTGGCGGGCCGCCGGTGACCCGGCGCGGGAGATCAGCTGGGCCGAGCTGGTGCGCCGGTCGCGACCTGGCGGGTCGTTCTCGGTCGAGGTCAAGTACGCCCTGCCGAAGCTGACCTTCTCGTACGGCACGCATCTGGCGCTGGTCGAGGTGGACACCGAGACCGGCCAGGTGAAGCTGGTCCGGTTCATCGGGGTGGACGACGCCGGCCGCCTCATCAACCCGCTGCTCGCCGAGGGACAGCGGCACGGCGGCATCGCCCAGGGCATCGCGCAGGCGCTCTACGAGGAGATGCGCTACGACGAGGACGGGAACCCGGTCACCGCCACGCTGGCCGACTACACCGTGCCCTCCGCGGCCGACCTGCCCGGCTTCGAGCTGCTGACCCGGGAGACGCCCACACCGCACAACCCGTTGGGCGCCAAGGGAATCGGCGAGGCGGGGACGATCGGCGCCGCGCCCGCGGTGCAGAACGCGGTCATCGACGCCGTGTCGCACCTGGGCGTACGCCACATCGACATGCCGCTCACCCCGGAACGGGTCTGGCAGGCGATCAAGGAGGCCACCAGCTGATCCACCCCGGCGCCGCCCGCGCTACCCGGCGCCGCCCGCCCGCGTGTCGATCATGAGG
>JADGHA010000312.1 GCA_019689695.1 Micromonosporaceae bacterium
CGACCGGGACATCCCGGGCCTGGTCAAGCAGGCCCGGGACGGCGACCCGCGGGCGGTCGCGCGGCTGATCAGCCTGGTCGAGGAGGGGGCCACCGAGGTGGCCGCGGCGCTGGTCGGCCATCCCGGCTGCGCGCACGTCATCGGGCTGACCGGTTCGCCCGGTGTCGGCAAGTCCACAGTGACCAGTGAGCTGATCCGGGCGTACCGCGCCGCGGGCCGGCGGGTCGGCGTGCTCGCCGTCGACCCGTCCAGCCCGTTCAGCGGCGGCGCGATCCTCGGGGACCGGGTCCGGATGCAGGACCACGCCACCGACGCCGGTGTCTACATCAGATCCATGTCGTCGCGCGGGCACCTCGGCGGCCTCGCCGCGGCCACCCCGCAGGCCGTGCGGGTGCTGGAAGGCGCCGGCTGCGACATCGTCCTGGTGGAGACCGTCGGAGTGGGGCAGGCGGAGGTGGAGGTCGCGTCGCTGGCCGACACCACGCTGGTGCTGCTCGCGCCCGGCATGGGCGACGCGATCCAGGCGGTCAAGGCCGGGATCCTGGAGATCGCGGATGTCTTCGTGGTGAACAAGGCCGACCGGGACGGCGCCGACGCCACCTACCGCGACATCCAGGGCATGCTCGCCCTCGGCGAGCGCGGCCCGGGCCAATGGCGCCCGCAGGTGGTCCGGGCGGTGGCCAACCGGGGTGAGGGGATCGACGGCGTCGTGGCCGCGATCGGCAAGCACCGGGACTGGCTGGCCGCGCACGGCGAGCTGGCCCGGCGCCGCCAGCAGCGGGCCGCCGCCGAGATCGAGGCGATCGCGCTGGGCACCCTGCGCGACCGGCTGGGCTCGGTCCGGGATGGTACGGCGCTGCCGAAGCTCGCCGCCCGGGTCGCGGCCGGCGAGCTGGACCCGTACGCGGCAGCGAACGAACTCCTCCAGGGCCTCTAGGCTCCCGGCCGCTCCCAGGTCCCCCTTGATCAAGAGGTTAGCGGCGGCGAAGCGAGCATGTCGCCGCCGCTGACCTCATGATCAACGCGAGGGGGTGGGGTGTACGGTACGGGCGTGGGCCGCTCCGTGCTGGTGGACGAGATCACCGTGGCGTACCGGAAGGACGTGCCGGTGCTGCGTGACGTCTCGGTGCGCGTGGAGCCTGGGCAGATGCTGGCCGTCACCGGACCGTCCGGCGCGGGCAAGACGACACTGCTGTCGGCTATGGCCGGGCTGCTGCGACCCGTGCGGGGCACGGTCGCGGTGGACGGGACGCCGCTGCGCGACCGGGACCACGCGGTGTCCCAACGGGTGGTGCTCGTGCCGCAGGACAACGGCCTGGCCGCCATCCTCACCGCCGAGGAGAACCTGCACGTGGTGCTGATCGCGGCCGGGCTGCCGCCGGTCGAGGCGCGCCGGGTGACCGCGCAGGCGCTGGACCGGCTGGGCCTCTCCGGCCAGGCCAACCAGCTGGTCGAGGAGCTCTCCGGCGGGCAGCAGCAGCGCACCGCGATCGCCCGGGGCCTGGCCCTGCGCGGCGACGTGCTGCTCGCCGACGAGGTCACCAGCGAGCTGGACGCGGCGAACCGGCAGCGCGTGCTCGACCTGCTGCGCGAGGAGGCCGAGCGGGGCGCGGCGGTCGTGTTTGCGACACACGATCCGGAGGCGGCCGCGACCTGCGACGCCGAGCTGCACCTGGTCGACGGGCGGGCCAGCCTGCGCTGATCGGCTCTCCCCCGGGGTGGTCCCCGGCTAGTACGCTCCCCACGGCCAGACCATCGCGACCAGGGGGAGGATCGGCATGACCGATGTGGCTTCCGAGATCGAGGTACGCCGGCAGGCCGAGGCCGCCGAGACATCCGCCCCGTCCGGCAACGGCGCTCCGCCCGCCGCCGCGGCGAAGGCGGCGCCCGTGACGGAGGGCGCCAGCAAGCCGGCCGACGATGCCGCGCCGGCCGCCGATGCTCCCGCGACCGCCACCGCCACCGCCAGCGCTCCGGCCGGGGCCGCGCCCACCGCCGATGCTCCGGCCACCGAGGCTGCGCCGGCCGAAGCCGCCGCGCCGGCCGATGCCGCTGCGCCGGCCGATGCCGCTGCGCCGGCCGATGCCGCACCCGCCGCGGACCCGGCGCCGGCCAGTGCCGTGGAGCGCGTCGGTGAGCAGGTCGGCGAGGTCGTCGAGCGGGCCAACCAGGCGGTGGAACGGGCCGTGGCGGCCTCCGGGCGGGTCGCCTCCGCCGTGGTCGAGCGGCTGCGCAACAACGCCGAGATGGCCGTGGAGCGCGGCACCACCAAAATCGCCGACGAGGTGGTGGAGAAGATCGCCGGCATCGCGGTGCGCGAGGTGCCCGGCGTGTACGACATCGGCGGCGACGCGGCCCGGCTGCTGGCCGGCCTGAAGGAGCGCGTCGGCCTGGGCGACGCCGACGACGAGACCGACCGCGGCATGCGGGTGCGCCTGGACGGCCGCACGGCCCAGATCAACATCACCCTCGTCATCGAGTACGGGTTCGTGGTGCACTCCGTCGCCGAGAAGGTGCGCACCAAGGTGATCAGCGCGGTGGAGAACCTGCTCGGCCTGGAGGTGACCGAGGTCAACATCCTGGTCGACGACGTGCACGTGCCGGACAACGCGGACTGACCGCGCCGGCCACCTGGTTCCTTACCGATCGTTCAGGTCATCGCCTAGTATCGGCTGCATGGACGCCGAAGGGGTCGAGGCCGGGCGGGCGCGCTGGCAGGCGCGCTACGACGCGGCGCGCAAGCGGGACGCGGACTTCACCACGCTCTCCGGGATGACCGTGGAGCCGGTGTACGGGCCGCCGCCGGGTGTGGACGTGCCCGGCTTCGAGCGGATCGGCTGGCCGGGGGAGTTCCCGTTCACCCGCGGGCTCTACCCGACCGGCTACCGGGGCCGCACCTGGACGATCCGGCAGTTCTCCGGCTTCGGCAACGCCGAGCAGACCAACCAGCGGTACAAGATGCTGCTCGCCGCCGGCGGGGGCGGGCTGTCGGTCGCGTTCGACATGCCGACCCTGATGGGGCGCGACTCGGACGACCCGGCCTCGCTGGGTGAGGTCGGGCACTGCGGGGTGGCCATCGACTCGGCCGCCGACATGGACATCCTGTTCGACGGCATCGACCTCGGCGCCATCACCACCAGCATGACCATCTCCGGGCCGGCGGTGCCCATCTTCTGCATGTACCTGGTCGCCGCCGAGCGCCAGGGCGCCGATCTGTCCAAGCTGGACGGCACGCTGCAGACCGACATCTTCAAGGAGTACATCGCCCAGAAGGAGTGGCTGTTCCCGCCCGAGCCGCACCTGCGGCTGATCGGCGACCTGATGGAGTACTGCACCGCGGAGATCCCCCGGTACAAGCCGCTGTCGGTCTCCGGCTACCACATCCGGGAGGCCGGCGCGACCGCCGCGCAGGAGCTGGCGTTCACCCTCGCCGACGGCTTCGGCTACGTCGAGCTGGGCCGCCGCCGCGGCCTGGACGTGGACGTGTTCGGGCCGGGGCTGAGCTTCTTCTTCGACGCGCACATCGACTTCTTCGAGGAGATCGCCAAGTTCCGGGCGGCGCGGCGGATCTGGGCGCGCTGGATGCGCGACGTCTACGGGGCGAAGACCGAGAAGGCGCAGTGGCTGCGGTTCCACACCCAGACCGCCGGCGTCTCGCTCACCGCCCAGCAGCCGATGAACAACGTGGTGCGCACCACCGTGGAGGCGCTGGCCGCGGTCCTCGGCGGGACCAACTCGCTGCACACCAACGCGCTGGACGAGACGCTCGCCCTGCCCACCGAGGAGGCCGCCGAGGTGGCGCTGCGCACCCAGCAGGTGCTGATGGAGGAGACCGGAGTAACCAACGTGGCCGACCCGCTGGGCGGCTCGTGGTACGTGGAGGCGTTGACCGACCGGCTGGAGGCCGAGGCGGAGAAGATCTTCGCGCGCATCATCGAGATGGGCGGCGACGGCACGATCACCAGCGGCATCCTGCGCGGCATCGAGGACGGCTGGTTCACCTCGGAGATCGCCGAGGCCGCGTTCGCCTACCAGCAGGCGGTGGAGAAGGGCGACAAGAAGATCGTCGGGGTGAACGTCCACACCGGCACCATCGCCCGGGACCTGGAGATCCTGCGCATCCCGCACGAGGTGGAGCTGGCCCAGAAGCAGCTGCTCGCGCAGCGCCGCAAGGAGCGGGACCAGTCCGCTGTGGACAGGGCGCTGGGCCGGATGGTGGCGGCGGCGCGCACCGACGAGAACCTGATCCCGTCCATGTTGGATGCCGCTCGCGCCGAGGCGACGCTGGGCGAGATCTGCAACGCCCTGCGTGCGGAGTGGGGCGTCTACCGGGAGCCGGCCAGGTTCTGACGTCAGGTGGGATTCCCTCAGCACGTAGTGGTGGCGGCCACCGGTCTCACTGAAGAGTATCGACCGCTCAGGTCGTTGATCATGCCAACAGGCGTTTAGCAGCGAGGGCCGGTCTGAGAGGCGGCGGCTGGGGAGCTCCCGCTAACTTCTGTCGGCTACTGCCGGAAACATGCCGGAGAACCCATGCCTGGGCCTGCTCCATCCGAACGCCCCTGGATACGGTCGGTCGTTGCTGGCAGCACGCTCAGCATCTCCCGCACTCCTGCAGTGGTTCCAGTAGACCCCAGTGGGCGCTGATCAACCTCGTCGTAATCGAGGGAGGTGTTCTTAGTCAGCGATCACCCAAGTGTCAAGCACGAAGCCGATAGAACTTGCCGCGCAATGGTGAAGGCACATGGGCCTGGGCGGTGTGAAGATGACTGCTCGCTCCAATCGGCCGGCGACGCGCACGGCTGTGACAGGGGCTCACCCGTGCCGGACGCCGTGATCGTCGACCCTTCAGGAGGGTCGGGAGGGTCAGAATGAGTTCCTTCGAGGACTTCTTCCGGAAAGCGACAGATGGGTGTGAGCCGTACGGGTATCAGGCCCGCCTGGCGCGGGATGGGCTGCCGGATGTGGTGCAGGCGCCGACTGGCAGCGGCAAGACCGCGATAATCCTCGCCTGGCTCTGGCGGCGCCTGTGTGGTCCTGATCCGGACCGCACGCCGCGGCGGCTAATCTACGCCCTGCCGCAGCGCAGCCTTGTTGAGCAGGTGGCGGAGGAGGTCATTAAGTGGTTGCGCAACCTCGACCTCAGCGAATCCGTCGCGCTGCACGTCGTGATGAGCGGCGCAGGCGCCAGCCAGCGACAGTGGCGTTTGGACATGCACCATCCGGCGGTCGTGGTCGGAACCGTCGACTCGCTGGTCAGCAAGGCGCTCAACCGAGGGTACGGGATCGGCAGGGCCACTTACCCCA
>JADGHA010000313.1 GCA_019689695.1 Micromonosporaceae bacterium
GTGGAGTATCTGGCCGGGCGGGGCCGGGACGGGGAGGCGGTGGCGGTCGCCGAGCCGGTGCTCTCCGGCCAGTTGCACTGCGTGCAGCAGCCGCACGGGATCCTGACCGCGCTGCTTGTGCCGTACCTGCGGACCGGGCGACTAACCGAGGCGGCGCAGGCGCACCGGCGGGCGTACCGGCTGCTCCGGCCGCACGTGCGCAACCTGGAGTGGATCGGCGAGCACGTGCTGTTCTGCGCCTTGACCGGCAACGAGGCGCGCGGGCTGGAGATCGTGCAGCGGCATCTGGACTGGCTGGCGCGGCCCGTCTCGCCGTACGCGGCGATGCAGTTCGCCTCGGCCGCGGCGCTGGTGCTGCGCCGCCTGACCCGCATCGGCCATGGCGAGTTGGCCGTGCCGCGCGAGGGTGGTGAGACCACCGTACGCCAGCTCGCCGAGGAGCTGGCCGACTCGGCCACCGCACTCGCCGCCCGCTTCGACGAGCGCAACGGCACGAAGTTCCAAAGTGGGCGGATCGCCGCCCGGCTGGCCGCGGAGCCGCTGGTGGAACACCTTCCGCTGTCCGCCGCGGCGACCCGTCCGGCGCTCACGCCGCGGCGCGGGGAGATCACCGTGCCGCACCTACCCCCCGGCGAGCTGCTGGACCTGGCCGAGCGGCTGGCGCGCACCGACCGCCTCGCCGAGGCGCGGGCGGTGTGGCGGGCCTTGGACGAGCGCTTCGACGCCGCCGAGCTGTCCCCGCGGGAGGCGGCCCGCCGGGCCGAGGGGCGCGGGCAGGACCTCGCCGAGCGGCGGGACCTGGCCGGCGCGGAGGCGGCGTGGCGGCGCGCGGTCGAGCTGTACCGCGAGGCCGGCGACGAGGTCGGCGCACAGGCGGCCGCCGGCCGGATCGGTCTGCTGCTGTGCCTGTCCGGCCGGGCCGGCGACGGGCTGCCACAGGTCGAGCAGACCACCGCGTACCTGATGGCGCACGGCGGCGCCGAGCGGCGGGCGAGCGCCCAGTCGCGGCTGGGCACCGCGCTGCTCGCGGCCGGCCGTCCGGCCGAGGCGCTGGCCGCCATGGACCGGGCCGCGGCCGAGGCGGCCGAGTCCGGCGACGCGTACCTCGTCGCCGACCTGGCGCTGCGCCGAGCGCATTGTCTGTCCACTCTGCACCGGCTGGTGGAGCAGCGGGAGGCGGCGGCCGAGGCCCGTGAGCTCTTCCGGGGCCTGAGCGCGGAAGGGTACGCCGAGGCGTGCCTGCTCTACGGCGACTCGTTCCGCGGGCCGGACGCGGCCGAGGCCGCGCTGGCCGCCTACGACGAGGCGATCCGCGCCGCCACGGCGGACGGCGCCAGCGGCACCGGCCGGGTGCTGGTCGAGGCGCGGCTGGCGCGGGCCCGGACTTTGTCCGGACTGGGCCGGGCGGCCGAGGCGGTCGAGGACTTCGTCGAAGTGGTCGCCGGCTACACCGAGCTGGACGCCCCGGACGGGGCGACCTTCGCCCGGTATGAGCTGGCCTGCGCATACCGGCAGGCCGGGCGGCTGGTCGAGGCGGCCGAGGCGGCCGAGGAGGCGGTGGCCGGGCTGGACCGGATGGGCGAGGTGCAGGCCGCCGACCGCTGCCGCTACCTGCTCGCCGGGGTCTACCGGGACCTGGGGGAGGACGAGCCCGCCCTGGCCCTGCTGGACCAGCTCGTGGCCAACCTGGACGGCTTCGACAACCTGCCGGCGCGGGCGCGGATGTACGAGGAGGCCGGCGAGATCCACTACCGGGCCGACCGCGACCTGACCGCGGCCGGCCGGTTCGCGGCGGCGGCCACCGCCTACGCGCAGTGCGGCGCCGTCCTGGACGAGCTGCGGGCCCGCCGGCGGGCGGCGCTCGCCCTGCACTTCGCCGGCGAGCGGGACGCTGCCCTGGCCGCCGTCGCCGAGGTGGATGCCCTGGTGGCCGGCCTGCCCCCCGCGGTCGCCGGCCAGCCCGCGGCGACCTGGGAGAAGGCGATGGCCGGGTACGAGACCACGAAGATACTTATCGGCGCCGACCGGCTGGACGAGGCGCTGTCCCGCATCCAGGCGGCTCCGGTCGCGTTCCGCTCGGTCGAGGCGTTCGGCGAGGCGCTGCTGGCCGAGCTGCTGCTGGGCGAGCTGCTGCTGCGGATGGGCCGGCCCGAGGCGGCGGAACCGGTGCTGCGTGCCGTGCTGGCCGGCCTGCCCCGGGACGCCGAGCCGGTGCCGCAGGCGGCGTGGCTGCTCGCCGAGGCGCTGGTCATGCTCGGCCGGGCAAGTGAGGCGGCCGAGCTGCGCGCCCGCTACCGGCTCAATCCGGAGTGACTGGCTCGGAGTGACCGGCGGGCATGACTGAACGATCGTTTAGCAGCCGCCGCCGGCCGCGGGTTAGGCTCTTCCAGTGAGTGTCGAGCAGGTGGCGGGCGCGCAAGCCGATACGCCGAGCGGGCAGAGTCCGAAGAGCTGGGGAGCGGGAACCTCGAAGCGGCGTTCGCGCCGGGACGAGATCCTCGAGATCGCGATGGGCCTGTTCGCCTCCCGTGGCTACCACGGGGTGTCCATGGACGACATAGGCTCCGCCGCGGGAGTTACCGGGCCGGCGCTGTATCACCACTTCGCCGGCAAGGAGGCGATGCTCGTCGCGGCGCTGATGCCGGTCAGCGAGGGCCTGCTGCAAGGCGGCCGGTCCCGGGTGGCCGCGCACCGCGGCGACCCGCGCGCCGCACTGGAGTCGCTGGTCGACTTCCACGTCGAGTTCGCCCTGGCGAACCCGGCCGTGATCGCCGTACACCTGCACGAGCTGGACCGGCTGCCGGAGGAGCCGCGCCGGCAGATCCGCCGGCTGCAGCGCCTCTACGTCGAGGAGTGGGTCGGCGTGCTCACCGCGGTGCGCAAGGAGCTGACTCCGGGGGAGGCCCGGGTGCTCGCCCACGCGGCGTTCGGCCTGATGAACTCCACCCCGTTCCTCGGCGGCGAGGTGGACCGGGACCGCCGAGCTATGCTGCTGCGCGCCGCCGCCCTGGCGGCCCTGCTCGGACAGGGGGTCCAGTGATCCAGTCGTTGCTCGTGGCCAACCGCGGCGAGATCGCCCGGCGGGTCATCCGCACCGCCAAACGGCTCGGCGTGCGTACCGTCGCCGTCTACTCGGAGGCCGACGCGGACCTGCCGTTCGTCGCCGAGGCCGACCAGTCGGTGCTGCTCGGGCCGGCGAACCCGGCGCAGAGCTACCGCAACGTCGAGGCGATCCTGTCCGCCGCCAAGTCCACCGGCGCGGAGGCGATCCACCCCGGGTACGGCTTCCTGTCGGAGAACGCCGACTTCGCCCGTACCGTCGAGGCGAACGGCCTGGTCTGGGTCGGACCGCCGGCGGACGCGATCGCGGCGATGGGCGACAAGATCAACGCCCGGAACCTGATGGCCGAGGCCGGTGTACCGGTCGCGCCGGGCACCACCGACCCGGTGCGCGGCGCGGACGCCGCCGCCGAGGCGGCTCGGTTCGTCGGTTACCCGGTGATGGTCAAGGCGGCCGCGGGCGGCGGGGGCATGGGCATGGCCGTGGTCGCCGACGAGCGCGCGTTGCCGGCCGAGTACGAGAAGGTGCGCGCCTTCGCCGAGCGGATGTTCGGGGACGGCTCGGTCCTGATCGAGCGGTACTTCCCCCGGGTGCGCCACGTCGAGGTGCAGATCCTCGGGCTGGCGGACGGCCGGGTGGTGGCACTGGGCGAGCGGGAGTGCTCGGTGCAGCGGCGCAACCAGAAGCTGGTCGAGGAGTCGCCGTCCCCGGCGGTCTCGCCCGCCCTGCGCTCACGCCTGCTGGCGGCCGCGGTACGGGCGGGTGAGGCGGTCGGGTACCGCAACGCCGGCACGGTCGAGTGCCTGCTCGACGTCGCGACCGGAGAGTTCTTCTTCCTGGAGATGAACACCCGGCTGCAGGTCGAGCACCCGGTCACCGAGCTGGTGTACGGCGTCGACCTGGTCGAGGAGCAGCTGCGGGTGGCCAGCGGGCTGCCGCCGGCGTTCGACCCCGCCGCCCTGGCTCCCCGCGGCCACGCCATCGAGCTGCGGATCAACGCCGAGGACCCGAAGCGGTTCCTGCCCGGACCGGGCGCCATCACCACCTGGGTGGAGCCGGCCGGCGAAGGGGTACGGGTGGACTCGGGCTACCGGGCCGGCAACAAGGTGACGCCGTTCTACGACTCGCTGCTGGCCAAGCTGGTCGTCTCCGGCGCCGACCGGGCGGCGGCGATCGAGGCGGCTCGGGCGGCGGTGGCCGGGTTCGAGGTCGTCGGACCCAAGTGCAACCTGCCCTTCTTCGCCGAGCTGCTGGAGAACGAGGAGTTCGTCTCGGGCAACTACGACACCGGGATCGTCTCCCGGATGCGAGGGTAGGGGGCTGAGCATGGCCGACCTGCCGGCGCAGGTGTCCATCCGCGAGGTCGGGCCGCGCGACGGGCTGCAGAACGAGGACCCGGTGCCGACCGCGGCGAAGGTCCGGCTGCTGGACGCGTTGTCCCGCACCGGAGTCCGGCGCATCGAAGCGGTCTCCTTCGTCCACCCGAAGGCGATCCCGCAGATGGCCGACGCGGACGAGGTGTGGGCGAAGGCGTCCAAGGTGGACGGCGTCCGCTACTCCGCGCTGGTGCCCAACTCACGCGGCGCCGCCCGGGCGCTGGACGCCGGCTTCACCGAGCTGGAGGTCGTGGTGTCCGCGAGCGACACGCACAACCGCCGCAACCTCAACCGGTCCACTGCCTCCTCCTTGGACGACATCGCCGCGCTGATCGAGATGGTGCATGAGGCGGGTGCCACGGTCGAGGTGATCGTGGCGACCAGCTTCGGCTGTCCGTACGAGGGGGACGTGCCGCCGGCCCGGGTGGCCAGCATCGTGGACCGGGTGCTGGCCGACGGCGCGGATCGGGTCGCGTTCGGCGACACCACGGGCATGGCGACCCCGCGCCGGGTGCGGGAGGTGCTGGCCGCGGTACGGGAGAGCCAACCCGACGTGCCGGTGCTGCTGCACTTCCACAACACCCGCGGCACCGCGCTGGCGAACATCCTGACCGCGCTGGAGTTGGGTGTCACGTCGTTCGACGCGAGCGTCGGCGGGCTGGGCGGCTGCCCGTACGCCCCCGGCGCCAGCGGCAACGTGGCCACCGAGGAAGTGGTGCACATGCTCCACGACATGGGCGTGGAGACGGGCGTTGACCTCGAAGCGCTGCTCGACGCCGCCCGGCTCGCCGAGGAGATCGTCGGCCGGCAGTTGCCCTCCGGCGTGCTCCGCGCCGGCCCCCGCACCCGCCGCGCCTAACC
>JADGHA010000314.1 GCA_019689695.1 Micromonosporaceae bacterium
GTCCCGGGCCGATGGGGGTCGGCCAGGGACGCGGGTGGGGTCTTCTTCGGGTGCGAAGCGGGTGGGCGCTTCCTTGACGGGAAGAAGTGGGGGCGACGGTGACGTCGGCGACGCTTACGTCCGCGACGGCGCGTACAGACGAGATGCGCTCATTCATGGGGATCCTGGACCGCGTGCGTGCCAGGCAGCGGGCGTACATGTGGTCGCTGGTGGTCCTGGACAGCGTGGTGGTCACGCTCGCCGTGATGGGCGGCTACCTGGCCCGGTTCCGCGGCGGCTCACCGATGGGCAACGAGATCCCCTACACGGCGGTATGGGTCGGCCTCATTGGGGTGTGGCTGCTGTGCCTTCGGCTGATGCGCTGCTACGACGACCGGGTGCTGGGCTACGGCGCGGACGAGTACCGCCGGGTCGGATCGGCCAGCCTGCGGGTGGCCGGCGGGGTGGCCATCACCGGCTACATAGCCGACGTCGGTGTCGCCCGGGGCTTTCTCGGCATCTCCTTCGTGCTCGGCACGGTGGGCCTGCTGACCGGGCGGTGGGTGGCCCGCAAGTGGCTGCACCGGGCCCGCAGCCGGGGTCAGGGCTGGTCGCACCGGGTGCTGGTGGTCGGCGATCCGGCGCACGTGAACGAGCTGGTGCACCAGCTGCGCCGCGAGCCGTACGCCGGCTACCAGGTGGTCGGCGCGTGCATACCGGACGCGCTGGTGGCCCCGGCGCCGCAGCGCCTGGGTGACGTGCCGGTGGTCGGGTCGTTCCGCACCATCACCGAGGCGGCCGAGGAGGTGGGCGCGGACACCGTTGCGGTGACCGCCTCCAGCGGCATGACCTCCCCGTGGCTGCGGCGGGTCGGCTGGCTGCTGGAGGGGACCGGGGTGGACCTGGTGGTGGCGCCGGCCCTGACCGACGTGGCCGGACCGCGCATCCACACCCGCCCGGTGGCCGGCCTGCCGCTGATCCACGTGGAGGCGCCGGAGTTCACCGGCGGCCGTAAGTTGGTCAAGTACACCGTGGACCGCGCGATGGCGGTGGTGGCCACGCTGCTGGCGCTGCCGCTGATGGCGGTCATCGCGCTGGCGATCAAACTGGACAGCCGCGGGCCGGTGTTCTTCCGGCAGACCCGGGTCGGGCAGGGCGGCCGCGAGTTCGACGTCTACAAGTTCCGGTCGATGGTGGTCGACGCCGACCGGATGCAGGAGCAGCTCGCCCAACACAACGAGACCGACGGGCTGCTGTTCAAGATGCGCCGCGATCCGCGGGTCACCCGGGTCGGAAGGTTCCTGCGCAAGTGGTCGCTGGACGAGCTGCCGCAGCTGTTCAACGTGCTGCTCGGGCACATGAGCCTGGTCGGGCCGCGCCCGCCGCTGCCGGCCGAGGTGGCCCGCTACTCCGGTGACGTGCGCCGCCGGTTGCTGGTCAAGCCGGGCATGACCGGCCTGTGGCAGGTCAGCGGCCGGTCGGACCTGTCCTGGGAGGACGGCATCCGCCTGGATCTGTACTACGTGGAGAACTGGTCGCTCGCCACCGACCTGAGCATCCTGTGGAAGACCACCGGGGCGGTGCTCAAGGGGCGCGGAGCGTACTGAGGGTCACCCCGTCACCGGCCCCGGCGCCCGAACATGCCGCGGATGGCGGCGAGCAGCAGCAGCACGCCCAGGACCGCGCCGACCACGCGCACCCCCGGGACATCCTGCCAATCGCGTCCGAGCATGTCGGATGGGGATTTAGCCAGCGCTCGCCACACCGGCCCATCGTAGGATTAGAAGCGTTCGGGCCCGGGTACCCACCGCTATCGAGGGGGATGTCGGCTTTTCCGAGCAGGCGGTGGGCGGACGAAGGAGTCGGCGATGGCGCATCCGGACGGCGGGGCCCGGCCGCTGGCCGAGCGGTCCACGGCCGAGCTGGTCCAGCTCGCCACCGAGCAGGTCTCCCGCCTGGTCCGCGAGGAGCTGCAGCTGGCCCGGGTGGAGCTGGCCCAGAAGGGGCGCCGGGTGGGCATCGGCGCCGGACTCTTCGGCGGCGCCGGAGTGCTGGTGGTCTACGGTTCCGGGGCGCTGGTCGCCGCGGCCGTCCTCGGCCTGGCGCAGGTGCTCGCCGGCTGGCTGGCCGCGCTGATCGTCGGCGGCGCCCTGGTGCTGGTCGCCGGGCTGCTCGCCCTGGTCGGCCGGGGCCAGGTCAAGCGCGCCGCGCCGCCGGTCCCGGAGCAGGCCGTCCACAGTGTACGCGCCGACATCGGCGCGGTGGCCGCCGCGGTCCGCGACTCGAGGGAGAAGCGATCATGAGCGAGCGGCAGTGGCGGGAGGGCGCGATGAGCGACGCCATCGCCGGTGACGGTTCCGGCGAGACGGCCCGGCTGCGCGAGCACATCCTGCAGACGCGCGCCGAGCTGGGCGCCACGGTGGAGGAGCTGGCCGCGCGGGCCGACGTGCGCACCCGGCTGCGCCACAGCGCCGAGGAGGCCAGGACGCGGGTCCGCCAGTCGGCGCAGGAGGCGGTGCGCAGCCCCGTGCCGTGGATGGTGCTGCTCGCCGCCGCGGCGACCGTGGCGGTGATCGTGGTGGTGCAGCGGAGGCTCCGATGAGCAGGGGCACCAAGCTCTGGTACAAGCCGATCGGCCTGGCCCTCGGGGCGCTCGCCGGCGCCGCCGCCGGTCTCGCCTTCCGGCAGGTGTGGCAGCTGGTCGCTGGCGAGCGGGACGCGCCCGACGCCACCGACGAGGAGCGCGGCTGGGGCGAGGTGCTCGCCGCCGCCGCGCTGCAGGGCGCCATCTTCGCGGTGGTCAAGGCCGCCGTGGACCGTGGCGGCGCGGCCGGCGTCCGTTGGCTCACCGGCCGCTGGCCCAGCTGAGCCACGCATCTTGTGCACCCGCCGTACTCTCCGCTTCGCTGTACGGCATGACAGTTCTTGACGGGCGCCCGCCCACCGCCGTGGCGCACCCGCTGCAGCGCCTCTCCGCTGACGAGATCGACGCCGCCCGCGAGCTGCTCGCGCGCACCGGCCTGGTCACCGGTACGACCCGGTTCGCACTGCTCGCGCTGGCCGAGCCGGACAAGGCCCAGGTGCTCGCCCACCGCGACGGTGACCCGGTGGACCGCCGGGTGCGGGCGGTGCTGCTGGACGTGGCCACCGGCCGGTCGCGGGTCGTCGTGGCCTCGCTGACCCGGGACACTGTGGACACGGTCACCGACATCGACCCGGCGGTGGACGGCCAGCCGCCGATCATGCTGGAGGAGTACGCCGCGGCCGACGAGATCGTCAAGGCGGATCCCGGCTGGGTCGCGGCGATGGCCCGCCGCGGCATCACCGACCTGGACCTGGTCCGCCCGTGCCCGCTCTCCGCCGGGCACTTCGACCTGCCCGGCGAGGCCGGTAGGCGCCTGCTGCGGGTGCTGTCGTTCGTCCAGCACCGCGCGGCGGACCACTGCTGGGCGCACCCGGTCGACGGGCTGGTGGCCTATGTGGACCTCACCGAGCGGCGCGTGGTGGAGCTGGTCGACCACGAGCTGCTGCCGGTGCCCGAGGAGGAGGGCAACTTCGACGATCCGGCGTACACCGGGCCGCCGCGCACCACGCTGAAGCCGGTCGAGATCACCCAGCCGGACGGCCCGAGCTTCACTGTGGATGGTGACGCGGTGCGCTGGGAGGGGTGGAGCTTCCGGGTGGGGTTCGACCCGCGCGAGGGCCTGGTGCTGTACCTGCTGTCGTACGCCGGCCGCCCGGTGATCTACCGCGCGTCGATCGCCGAGATGGTGGTGCCGTACGCGGACCCGAGCCCGGTCCGGTTCTGGCAGAACTACTTCGACGCGGGGGAGTACCTGCTGGGCCACCAGGCGAACTCGCTCGAGCTGGGCTGCGACTGCCTCGGCGAGATCTACTACTTCGACGCCGTGCTCGCCGACGGGCTCGGCCACCCGCACCGCATTCCCAACGCGATCTGCATGCACGAGGAGGACTTCGGTGTGCTCTGGAAGCACACCGACCTGTTCACCGGGTCGCGCGAGACGCGCCGCCAGCGCCGGCTGGTCGTCTCCTTCTTCGTCACCGTCGGCAACTACGACTACGGCTTCTACTGGTACCTCTACCTGGACGGCACGATCGCCTTCGAGGCCAAGGCGACCGGGGTGCTGTTCACCTCGGCGTACCGGCGAGGCAGCCGATGGGCCAGCGAGGTGGCGCCCGGCCTCGGCGCGCCGTACCACCAGCACATCTTCAACGCGCGGCTGGACATGATGGTGGACGGGCTGACCAACGCGGTGGACGAGGTGGAGGTGCGGCCGGTGCCGATCGGTCCGGACAATCCGTACGGCAACGCGTTCACCCGGCACGCCACCCGGATCGCCCGGGAGTCCATGGGCGCGCGGATGGCCGACAACTCGGTCGGGCGGTTCTGGCAGGTGGTCAACCCGACGCGGGTGAACCGCCTGGGCCAGCCGGTCGGCTATGCGCTCTACCCGCAGGGCACGCCGGTGCTGCTCGCCGACGAGACCGCATCGGTGGCGCGGCGTGCCGCGTTCGCCACCCGGCACCTGTGGGTGACCCGCTACCACCCGGACGAGCGGTACCCGGCGGGTGAGCTGGTCAACCAGCACCCCGGCGGCGCCGGGCTGCCCGCGTACCAGGCGGCGGACCGGGACCTCGACGGCGCGGACGTGGTGCTGTGGCACACGTTCGGGATGACGCACCTGCCGCGGCCGGAGGACTGGCCGGTGATGCCGGTGGACACGTGCGGCTTCGTGCTGCGCCCGGTGGGATTCTTCGACCGCAACCCCACATTGGACGTTCCGCCGACGCATGCCCGATCCGGGCATCACGGCTGCGCGTGACGGGTCAGTCCGTTATGGAGCGGCGGCGGCGCTTGACCTCGCTGCGCCGCCGCTTCGCGTCCAACCGCGCCTGCACCGCGCTGCGCGACGGCCGGGTCGGCTTGCGGCGGGGCGGGGGAGGTGCGACCGCACGCTCGATGAGGGCGGCCAGCTTGGCCTCGGCCGACCGGCGGTTCTGCAGCTGCGAGCGGTGCTCGGAGGCGGTCACCGTGAGCACCCCGTCGACGAGCCGGTCGGCCAGCCGATGCAGGACTCGGTCCTTGAGCGGGGGAGGCAGCGCTCGGCTGTTCGCGGCGTCCCAGCTGAGCTCGACCCGGGAGTCTGCGGTGTTGACGGACTGTCCGCCCGGCCCGCTGGAGCGGGAGAAGCGCCAGGACAGCTCGCGCCGCGGGATCTCGACCGAGCGCTTCACCACCAGGTAGTCCCCCACGACCCCAACCTATCCACTAAG
>JADGHA010000315.1 GCA_019689695.1 Micromonosporaceae bacterium
CAGCTCGGCAAGGACCTCGCCGGCCTCGTCCACCCGCCCCGCCTGGGCCAGGGCCAGGCCAACCGTGCCGAGGACCCGGCGCCGGTGCCCCGGATCCCCGACCTCCTCCAGCAGCACGGCGGCGCGCCGGCCGTGGGACACCGCCTCGTCGCAGCGGCCGGCCAGCCGCGCCACCTCGGCCAGGTTCGCCCGGGCCAGTGCCCGCAGCCGGGCATCACCGCACTGCGCGGCCAACCGGTCCCCGGCGGCCAGCCGCCGCCGGGCCGCGGCCAGGTCGCCCTCCCTGATCTCGTGCCAGGTGAGGTTGATCTGTGCCACCGCCATGTCGCGGACCCGTCCGGTCTGCGACGCCAGCGAGAGCACCGCCTCGTTGTGGCGGCGCGCCTCGTCGTACCCTCCGCTGACCATCCACAATGCACAGAGCAGGCTCCGCGCGGCCAGCTCGCCGGAGAGGTCGCCGAGCCGCTGGAACTCCTCCAGTGCCTGCTCCGCGACGGGCAGCTCCTGCTGGCCGTCGCCGTGCTCGTGGGCCAGCCGCGCCACGCCGACCTTGGCCCACGCCCGCAGCGCCGGGTCGGCGTCGGCCGTCCGCGGGTCGTCCAGCAGCCGGCGCAGCCACTCCCGGCCCGGCACGTCCCGGCCACGGAACCGCCACCACCGCGGCAGCCTCGCGGCCAGCGCGAGCGCGGTGTGCGGATCGTCGATGGCCGCGTGCGCCAGTGCCGCCCACAGGTCGCTGGCCACCTCGTCCAGCCGCGCAGCCGCCGCCGGCAGGCTGCCGCCGACGAGGTCTGGCGCGACCCGGGCGGCGAACTGCGCGAAGATCCGGGCATGCCGGCGGCCCGCCTCGGTCAGCTCACCCGCCGCGGCCGCCTGCTCAGACGCGAAGTCCCGGACCGGGTCGAGCAGCCGGAACCGGTAGGGTCCGGTTCCACGGACGCCGATCAGGCCGAACGCGACCAGCCGGTCCAGCAACGGCACGGGATCGACGCCGGCCTTACCGCCGGGCGGCTGGTCCGGATCGGTCAGCAGTGCCTCGGCCAGCTCGACGGACCAGCGGTTACGGAACACCGAGAGCATGCGCAGCGCGTACCGCTCGGCCGGCTCCAGCAGCCGGTAGCTCGCCGCGACCGCGTCCCGCAGCGTGACCGGCCGATCCCCGGTGCCGCCACTGGTCGCCGGAGCCGCACCGAGGTCGAGCACGCGGCTGCCGAACCGGTGGAGGAGCTCGTTGACGTTCAGGACCCGACCCCAGCCGGCGGCCAGTTCCAGCGCCAGCGGCAGACCGCCCAGCCGTCGTACCAGCCAGACCAGGGCAGGCACCTCGGCCGGCGCCAGCGGCTCCCGGCGCAGCTGCCGCAGCCGGGCCAGGAACAGGCCGGCCGCAGGGTACGCCGCCACCGCCGCCAGGTCGGCCGGGACGTCCGCAGGTGGCTCCTCCAGCGGAATCACCGGCCACACCCGCTCACCGGCCATACCGAGCGGGTGCCGACCGGTGGCCAGCACCCGCAGCGCCGGCACTGCTTTGGCGAGCCACTGCAACGCATCGACGGTCGGGCCTGGCGCCCGTTCCACGGCGTCGACCAGCAGCAGGCCTGGGCCCTCGGCGAACCGCGCGGACAGATCGCTGGCCTTGCCCACCCCGAAGACCGAGGCCGCGGCGGCCAGCACGTCGGCCTCGGTGGACACCTCGGTTACCACGATGGCGGCGACGCCACCGGGGAACTTGTCCGCGACCTGGTGCAGGACGGCCAACGCCAGGCTGCTCTTGCCCACACCGGCCAGCCCCACCAAGGTCACCAGATCCTCGCCGCCGAGCAGCAGCTCGGCGACATCGGCCAGGTCCCGGTCGCGACCGATCAGGTCCACTGGCGGCGGCAGAGGCGTCGTCGCCAGGACGGCCTCCCCCGGCGTCGGCGCCCCGCTCGACCGGGCCTCCCACGACCGGGCACCCGCCCCGCGAGCGAGCGCGATGAACTCGGCCCGTTGCCGTCCGGTCAGGCCGAGCCCGGAGGCGAGTAGCTCCACCGTGGTCCGCTGCGGCCGGGAGGCCCGGCCACGCTCAAGATCTCTCACTGTGCGTATACCAACGCCAGCCCGCCCCGCCAGCTCCGCCTGAGTCATCCCCGCCGCCCGGCGGTGCTCGTAAAGAGCCCTGGCGAACCCCAGCTTCGCCTGCTCAGACTCATGATCGGAGGTCATGCCCCGGAAGGTTACGCAGCAGTAGCCAGATCGGGGAGGTGATCGTCGCGACGCCGACGCCTTTGCTCCTAAAACCCGACAGAAGCCGCGTGCAACCGGAGCGCGGCCGGGCACGTCGTCACTGTGCGTAGCGACAGCCGGAGGGAACCGGTGCTTCGCCGCGCGATCTCGTGGTCGGTCAGGCTCGCCGAGCTGCACCGTGGACGCTTCCGGTGGAAGCTGCCCGACCGGTGGCCAGGAAACGCGCCGGATCGGTCAGAGGCCGAGGGAGCGGGCGATGATCATCCGCTGCACCTCCGAGGTGCCCTCACCGATCTCCAAGATCTTGGCATCGCGGTAGAACCTGGCCACCGGCGTCTCGTTCATGAACCCGTACCCGCCGAAGATCTGCGTCGCATCGCGGGCGTTGGCCATCGCGCTGTCGCTCGCGTGCAGCTTGGCGATCGCCGCGGCCTGCTTGAACTCCCGGCCGGCGAGCAACCGGGCGACCGCGTCGTAGTACGCCAGGCGGGCGGTGTGCGCCCGCACCTGCATATCCGCGATCTTGAACTTGATGGCCTGGAAGTCGCCGATCGGCTGGCCGAACGCGTGCCGCTGGCCGGCGTAGCGCACCGATTCGTCCACACAGCCCTGGGCCAGCCCCACGGCGAGCGCGGCGATCGCGATCCGGCCCTCGTCGAGGATGCGCAGGAACTGGGCCAGGCCGCGGCCACGCTCGCCGAGCAGGTTCTCCGCCGGCACCCGGCAGTCGTCGAAGCTCAGCTCGTGCGTGTCAGACGCGCACCAGCCCACCTTGGAGTATCCGGGGTGGACGGTGAGGCCGGGCGTGCCGGACGGCACGATGATGGTGGAGATCTCCTTGCCGCCGTCGGCGGTGGTGCCGGTGACCGCGGCCACGTTGATCAGCGCGGTGATCTCGGTGCCGGAGTTGGTGATGAAGGCCTTGCTGCCGTTGATGACCCACTCGTCACCGTCGAGCACGGCGCGGGTCTGCATGCCGGCCGCGTCGGAGCCGAAACCCGGCTCGGTGAGGCCGAACGCGGCGAGCGCCTCGCCGGAGACGAGCTTGGGCAGCCATCGGGCCTTCTGCTCCGGCGTGCCGTACCGGTAGATGGGCATGGCGCCGAGCGAGATCGCCGCCTCGAGGGTGACCGCCACGCTGGAGTCCACCCGGGCGAGCTCCTCCAAGGCGAGGCAGAGCGCGAGGTAGTCACCGCCCATGCCGCCGTACTCCTCCGGGAACGGCAGGCCGAACAGCCCCATCTTGCCCATCTGGCGGACCACGTCGTACGGGAAGGTGTGGTGCTCGTAGTGGTCGGCGATCACCGGGGCGACCACGTCGCGGGCGAACTCGCGCACGCTTTCCCGCAGTGCCTCGTGCTCCTCGTCAAGCAGAAAGTCCATTGTGGTCTCCTTACGACCAGGCGGCCTAGACCGGCGTGACGCCGTGCCGGCGCCGGGAGAAGTGCCGGTCCTTGCCGCGGGCGTCGGCGAACCGGCGGATCAGCTCGTCCCGCAGCTCGTGCGGCTGGACGATGGTGTCCACCACCAGCTCGCTGCCGAGCCGGACGATGTCGATGTCGCGCTCGTACTCCTCGCGCCTGGCCGCCACGAACGCGGCCCGCTCGCGCTCGTCCTCGATCGCCGCGATCTTGTTGGCGTAGACCGCGTTCACCGCCGCCTCCGCGCCCATCACCGCGATCTTCGCGGTGGGCAGGGCGATGGTCGCGTCCGGCTCGAACCCGGGACCGGCCATCGCGTACAGGCCGGCGCCGTACGCCTTGCGCACCACCACGCAGATCTTCGGTACGGTCGCCTCGGCGACGGCACTGATCATCTTTGCGCCGTGCCGGATGATGCCCTGCCGCTCCACCGCGGAGCCGACCATGAAGCCCGGCACGTCGGCGAGGAACAGCAGCGGCACGTTGAACGCGTCGCAGAGCTGGATGAAGCGGGTCGCCTTGTCGGCCGAGTCGACGAACAGCACCCCGCCCTTGAACATGGAGTTGTTCGCCACCACGCCGACGGCCTCGCCGGCCAGCCGGCCGAAGCCGATGCAGACCTCCTTGGCCCACAGCGGCTGGATCTCGAAGAACGAGTCTTCGTCCAGCACGCCGCGAACGTACCGGCGCATGTCGAAGGCCTGCCGCTCGCTCGCCGGCACCAGCGCTGCCAGGTCCACGTTGGACGGAGCCGGCCGCGGGGTGTGGGACGGCGGCCGGCCGGTCCAGTTCGACGGCAGGTAGGACAGGTAACGCCGGACCACGTCCAGCGCCTCGGCCTCGGTGGCGCACAGGAAGTGCCCGACACCGGACTCGGTGCAGTGCATCCGGGCGCCGCCCATCTCCTCCAGCGTGGTCTTCTCCCCGGTCACCATCTCGACCATGCGGTCGGAGCCGAGGTACATGCTGGCGTTGCCGTCCACCATCGCGACCACGTCACAGAACGCCGGAATGTACGCCCCGCCTGCGGCCGACGGCCCGAACAGCGCGCAGACCTGTGGCACAGATCCGGATGCGCGCACCTGGTTCCAGAAGATCCGCCCGGCGCCGCGCCGGCCCGGGAACAGGTCGACCTGGTCGGTGATCCGGGCCCCGGCCGAGTCGACCAGGTAGACCATCGGCATGCCGGTGGTGTAGGCCCGCTCGATGATCCTGATGATCTTCTCCACGGTCCGCGCGCCCCACGAGCCCGCCTTGACCGTCGAGTCGTTCGCCATCAGGGCGACCGGACGACCGTCGATGGTCGCCGTCCCGGTCACCACGCCGTCGGCGGGCAACCCGTCCGCCAGCGCATTGGCGTACAGCCCATCCTCGACGAAGGAGCCCTCGTCCACCAGTTGGGCCACCCGCTCGCGGGCGAACAGCTTGCCCCGGGCCGCGTTGGCGGCGTGGTACTTCTCCGCGCCGCCGGCCCGCACCCGCTTACGCAGCTGCTCCAGCGCCTCGCTCTCCAGCACACGCCCACGATACCTGAACGATCGTTAGGCACTGCCCCCTCTCCTCCGCGATCTTGCAGTTGTGCACCCCGAAAAAGGGGACATGTCCCCTTTTTCGGGG
>JADGHA010000316.1 GCA_019689695.1 Micromonosporaceae bacterium
GACCAGCGTCGAGTACGACGAGCAGGGGCGGCTGTGGGCGGCCGGCATCGCGGAGGACGGCCGCGCGGCGGCGGCGCTGTCCCGTGACCGCGGCCGGACCTGGCAGCGACAGGAGGTGCCGGGCCAGGCCGGCCGGCTGGAGTCGGTGTGGCTGGAGATCTCCGCCGGCGGGGGCGACGTGTGGCTGCTGGGGCAGCGGGCCGCTGGCGCCTTCCCCAGCCTGTGGCGGTTCGAGGGCGGCCGGGGTTGGCGCCCAGGCCCGGCGAGCGGGCATCCGGCCCGGGCGCTGGCGGTGGCGCCGCTGGGCGGCGGCGCACTCGCGGTCGCGCTACCCGACGGCGCCGGGCTCGTCACGAGCAGGTACTGGGACACCGATTGGCCGTTGGCCGGAGCGCGCCTGAAGGTCCTCGCCGATGGCACGCTGATGGCCGCCAAGAGCCCGCCGGGCGTGGCCTTCCTCGGCCTCGGGCACGGCGTCGACCGGCACTGGGTCCAGGTCAGGCTGGAGTCGGGCGGCCCGGCCCGGTGAGCTCTCCGGACCGGATGCACCAAAGGAAGGCCTGCCAGCTTTCCCGATGGAACGACAGGACCGGCCCGCCGGGGTCGGCCGAGTTCCGGATCGCGACAGCGTCCGGGAGCAACGCCACCTCGACGCAGCTGTTGGCGTCGCAACGAGTGCTCTTGCGCCACTGCGCGCGCTTGACATCGGCCGCACGGAGCAACCTGGCACGTCCTTTCACAGTGGTAGGGAACTGCTCCCCTACCCACTCGCCAGGGCCTGAATCATGCTGCGTGTCTCCTCCGGCCCGAGGGCCGACTTCCGTAACACCTCAAACGCGTCGCGGTAGCGGCGCAGGTCGTGCGGAGCATCCCGGATCACGCCGCCGGTCAGGTCTTCGCAGTAGACCAGTGACGAGACCGCGTCGCTACCGAAGGTGAGGATCTCGAACGACCCGGCCAGCCCCGGATGGGCGCCGGCCGCGAACGGCAGGGCCTGGACGGTGATGTTCGGCCGTTCGCTCGCTTCGATGAGGCGCCACAGCTGACGGCGCATCACGTCCGGGCCGCCCACCTGACGGCGCAGGACGGCCTCGTCGATGACCACCGCGAGTTGAGGTGGTGGCTCCCGCACGAGCACCGCCTGCCGGGCCAGCCGGGCGGCGACACCCCGGCTGACCGCGTCCGGGCCGTCCAGCACGATCGACCGGCGCATGATGGCGCTGGCGTACTCGGCGGTCTGGAGGATGCCGGGAAACACCTGTGGCTCGAAGGCGAGGATCGCGGTCGCGTCCTCCTCGAAGGCGACGAACGTGGCGTACGCGTCGGAGAGCCCGTTGCCGAACACCTTCTCCCACCGGGCCCGCCGCCGGGCCTGGGCGGCGAGGCTGGTGAACTGTGCGCGCTGGGCCTCCGGCACCCGGTAGAGCGCGAGCAGCTTGGCCAGGTCGGCGTCGCGGATGCCGGTGGTGCCGGTCTCGATCCGGCTCAGCTTCGCGTCCGACCAGCCGAAGTTGGCGGCCACCTCGGTGAGCGTGTGGCCGCTCTGCTCCCGTAGCCGGCGCAGGCGCGCGGCGAGATGGCGCCGTTCGGACGGGAGGGGCTTAGGTGGCATGTTTCGTGCATACCAGCCAGCAAATCGCCGGGCATACCCGCAGAGTGGCATGACTTGCAAGATCACGTGGCCTGCCTCACATATCCGGCCTGGCATATCAAGACTTGAGTGCACTACGCTCAACTCTGTGGACACCCAACGACTGACCACCAAGAGCCGCGAGGTCATCGCCGCCGCGGTCGCCACTGCACAGCAGCGCGGGCACGCCACCGTGGAGCCGTGGCATCTGCTGCTGTCCCTGCTGGACACCGGCGGGTCCACCGCCGCTGGTCTGCTGCGCGCCGTCGGCGCAAACCCCGCTGACGTACGACGCGCGGCCGCCCGCGCGATCGAGAACCTGCCCTCGGCCCGGGGCTCCTCGGTGGCCGAGCCGAGCGTCTCCCGCGAGCTGGCCAACGCGCTCAACGCCGCTGAGCAGATCGCCCAGCCGCTGGGCGACGAGTACGTCTCCACTGAGCACCTGCTGGCCGGGCTGGCCCGGGTGGGTGGCGAGGTGTCGAAGACGCTGCGTGCGGCGGGCGCCACCGAGGAGAGCCTGGTCGCCGCGTTCCCGGCCGTCCGCGGCGGGGACCGCCGGGTCACCAACCCGGATCCCGAGCAGACCTACCAGGCGCTGGAGAAGTACGGCGTCGACCTGACCGCGCGCGCCCGCGAGGGCAGGCTGGACCCGGTGATCGGCCGGGACTCCGAGATCCGCCGGGTGGTGCAGGTGCTGTCCCGGCGTACCAAGAACAACCCGGTCCTGATCGGTGAGCCCGGCGTCGGCAAGACGGCGATCGTGGAGGGCCTCGCCCAGCGGATCGTCGCCGGCGACGTGCCGGAGAGCCTGCGCGACAAGCGGCTGGTCTCGCTCGACCTGGCCGCGATGGTGGCCGGCGCGCAGTACCGCGGGCAGTTCGAGGAGCGGCTCAAGTCCGTGCTGGAGGAGATCAAGAACTCCGACGGCCAGGTCATCACGTTCATCGACGAGCTGCACACCGTGGTCGGCGCGGGCAAGGGCGAGGGCTCGATGGACGCGGGCAACATGCTCAAGCCGATGCTGGCCCGCGGCGAGCTGCGCATGGTCGGCGCGACCACGCTGGACGAGTACCGCGAGAAGATCGAGAAGGACCCGGCGCTGGAGCGGCGGTTCCAGCCGGTGCTGGTCGGCGAGCCGAGCGTGGAGGACACCATCGGAATCCTCCGCGGGCTCAAGGAGCGCTACGAAGTGCACCACGGGGTGCGGATCACCGACGCGGCACTGGTCGCCGCGGCCGCGCTCTCCGACCGGTACATCGCCGACCGCTTCCTGCCCGACAAGGCGATCGACCTGGTCGACGAGTCCGCCTCCCGGCTGCGCATGGAGATCGACTCCCGGCCGGTCGAGGTGGACGAGATCGAGCGGGCGGTGCGCCGGCTGGAGATCGAGGAGATGGCGCTGGCCAAGGAGGACGACCCGGCCAGCGCCGAGCGGCTGGCGCGGCTGCGCGCCGAGCTGGCCGACAAGCGGGAGCAGCTGACCGCGCTCTCCGAGCGCTGGCGCAACGAGAAGCAACACATCCAGGCCATCTCCGCGGCCAAGGAGCAGCTGGAGACGCTGCGCGGCGAGGCCGACCGGGCCGAGCGCGACCTGGACCTGGCCCGCGCCTCCGAGCTGCGCTACGGCCGCATCCCTGAGCTGGAGCGGGAGCTGGCCACCGCCGAGGCGGAGCTGGCCGTGCTGCAGGCCGACGGCGGCATGCTCAAGGAGGAGGTCGGCGCGGACGACATCGCCGAGGTGGTCGCGTCCTGGACCGGCATCCCCGCCGGCCGGCTGATGGAGGGCGAGACCGCGAAGCTGCTGCGGATGGAGAGCTCGCTGGCGGCCCGGGTGGTCGGCCAGGAGGAGGCGGTCAGGGCGGTCTCCGACGCGGTCCGCCGGGCCCGCGCCGGGGTGGCCGACCCGGACCGGCCCACCGGCTCGTTCCTCTTCCTCGGCCCCACCGGTGTGGGCAAGACCGAGCTGGCCAAGGCGCTGGCCGAGTTCCTCTTCGACGACGAGCGGGCGATGATCCGCATCGACATGAGCGAGTACGGTGAGAAGCACACGGTGGCCCGGCTGGTGGGCGCCCCGCCCGGCTACGTCGGGTACGAGGAGGGCGGCCAGCTCACCGAGGCGGTGCGCCGCCGGCCGTACTCGGTGATCCTGCTCGACGAGGTGGAGAAGGCTCACCCGGACGTCTTCGACCTGCTGTTGCAGGTGCTCGACGACGGGCGGCTCACCGACGGCCAGGGCCGGACGGTGGACTTCCGCAACACGATCCTGGTGCTCACCTCGAACCTGGGCTCGGCGGCGCTGGCCGACCCGACGCTCAGCGACGACCAGCGCCGGGAGGCGGTGCTGGCGGTGGTGCGCAGCAGCTTCAAGCCGGAGTTCCTCAACCGGCTGGACGACATCGTCGTCTTCCACGCGCTCACCGGCGCCGAGCTGCGGTCCATTGTCGACATCCAGCTCGGCCGGCTGCAGCGGCGGCTGGGCGACCGGCGGCTCACCCTCGAGGTGACCGACGCGGCCCGGGAGTGGCTGGCCGTGGGCGGGTACGACCCGGTGTACGGGGCCCGTCCGCTGCGCCGCCTCGTCCAGTCGGCGATCGGCGACCGGCTGGCCAAGGCGCTGCTCGCGGGTGAGATCCGCGACGGCGACACGGTGCGGGTGGACCTGGCCGACGACAAGTCCGGTCTCACCGTTGCCCCGGCCGGCTGAGCACAGCGGGGTGGATTCGCCTGGTTGTTTGTCCTATTCGTTCTGTTCAGCTTCCGTCATCCGTCGCCGGCCCGCTAAGTTGTCCGCGAAGGATGTGACGGAAGGGGTCCCGTGAGCTCTGCAGCCCAGGTAGGTGAGCCGCCGCGGACACGGCCGGCCGTGGTGACCGTGGCCGTGTGGCTGCTGTTCGCGGTGGCCGCTCTCCAGCTCATCTCGGTGGTGCTGGACCTGAGCCAGGCCGGCACGATCGCCGACGCCACCGAGGCGGCCTACCGCGGCACCGGTGACGAGGAGGCCCGGCGGACCGGTGTGATCATCGGTACGGTGGCCGGCGCGGTGATCGGCGCCGTGCTCGCGATCGCCTACATCGTCCTGGCCTTCTTCAACAACCGCGGCAAGAACCCGGCCCGCATCACCACCTGGGTCCTCGCCGGCCTCGGGGTGTGCTGCGGCACCATCGGCGTCATCGCGGGCGCGGCCAGCAGCTCGTTCAACTTCGGCGGCAGCGACGACGGTCCCGACCCGGCCGACGTCCAGCGGCAGGTCAACGACGCCCTGCCGTCGTGGTACAACCCGATCGCGATCACGCTCGGCGTGCTCGTGCTGCTCGCGCTGCTGGCGGTGATAATCCTGCTGGCCCTGCCGCCGGCGAACGAGTTCTTCCGCAAGCCGCAGCAGGTCTGGCAACCGCCGGCGTACCCGCAGGCGGGCGGCTACCCGCAGCCCGGCGGCTACCCCGCACCTGGCTCGTACTACCCACCGCCGGCGCAGCCGCCGGCACCCGGCATCCCGCCCGCACCGCCACCACCGGGCGGCCAGCCTGCACCGCCACCACCCGGCGGCCAGCCGCCCGCGGGATACGAACCGCCCGGCGGGAGCACGCCTACGGCGCCCCCCGCACCCGGCGGCCCACAAGGGC
>JADGHA010000317.1 GCA_019689695.1 Micromonosporaceae bacterium
CCGCTGCCGGGGTCACCGGCCGGCGAGCCGGCGTCGCCGCTGCGGGGTGGGCTGGCTGCCGAGGGCGCGCGGCGCAGCGGCTGGGGTGAGGTCGGGACGGGCATGTCGTCGGTCTCCTCGGTCGGGGCGACGGGTCAGGCGGAGCGACCTGGTTTGGGAGCGCTCCCACAACTGCCGCCATCATAGTGGGTAAACAGGATTCGAGAAAGCGCGGTGCAGTGACGGTCGGGCGGGACACCGCCGGGCTGCCCGCTCAGGGGCGCCGTGCGGCGGGGTGGCTGCAGAGCTGGCGGGGTGGCTGCAGCTGGGGCATCCCCCGCATGGTCCGCGGCATCGCCCGCGATCTTCGCGGTGTGCCTGTCAGGCCTGCTGCATCGGTGGTCTCCTCTTCGTCGGGGTACGGCCGGAGGAGACATCCGTATCGGGTCGGCAGCGGGCAGGGGTGTGATGCCCGGCGAGGTGGACCGTGGGTGCGTCCAGCGACCGGGTCGACCGAGGTCAGCGGACGCGGGGCAGGACGGAACGAATGGCTGGCGTCCGGCCGGTACCTGTCGGCCGGTGCAGCGGCTCCTCGACCGATGCCGTCATGGTCGTTTTGGCCCCTCGTGGGGGGGCGGGGAGGGCAATCCCCGCCCCCACTCGTTGTTTCCGCACGCACCTGGGGGTGCGTGCCGCGCGGGAGCCGGACCACGCGAGTGGTTCCTGGTTCCACCTCCTCTCCACCGAGTGGTGGGAGCGACCGGCGGCGGAGTCCGGGCCGACCCGCCGCCTGTCGCGGGGCCTCATCGCGAACGGTGTCGCCACCGCGCCGGTCGCCCCTGGGCGCCGGGGGCGGGCACCACCGCGCGTGGTGCGCCCTGGCCGGTCTACAGGAACCGGCCAGGTGGGGATATGCTGCCTAATCGCACGGCCCGCGCCGGGTCCGCGCCGCGCGCACCGGCGGGGTGCGGGGTCGCTACCCATGCAGGCCTCCTCATAGTTCTGACATCTGTCGATGGAAGCGCTCCCATCGATGATGGTGTGGACTGTAGTACTCCAACTCGGGTTTGGGAAAGCCCCAAATTCTGAGCCGTAACGCCGGTCGGACCGGGCGGCCACCCCGGGTTCCGCAACCGACGGCGTAATCGCTGCTCAGTGGGGATCGTGCCAACCTGGCCGCTCCGGGCCGTCCTCGTCCCCTTGCGGCGGGAGCGCTCCCATGGAAGACTTCTGCCCATCTCGCGTGAGGGAGCCATAACCGCGCGAAACGGGCCGCCGAGGGCCTCCGGTCACCGGAGCGGCGCCCGTCGGACAGCTGCCGGCACACGAGCCGGCACTGCCTCGGCCCGCGGCGCTGGGGCACCTGCGTGCCGTACCAGGAAGGTTCCCGGGCTGATCCCCCTTTCGTGGCGACCCGCCGCCCGACCAGCACGACCCTCCGGGTGGTGGAGCGCCCGGCCGAGCCGCTCCCCGGCACTCGGCCTGGTCCGCGAGGAGAGCAGACGACATGAGACTCAGTTGGAGGCACAGACCGCGCCGCACCGCCCTCGTCGCGGCCGGCGCGCTGGTCGTCGGTGGCCTGGTCACCGTACCGATGAGCCCGGCGCAGGCGGCGACCGCCTGTGACGTGGAGTACACGACGAACGACTGGCCAGGTGGCTTCACGGCCAACCTGACCATCCGGAACCTGGGTGACCCGATCAACGGGTGGACGCTGGGCTTCGCGTTCCCCGGCAACCAGCGGGTGACCCAGGGCTGGTCGGCGAACTGGTCCCAGTCGGGCAACCAGGTCACCGCGACGAACATGCCGTGGAACGCCAGCATCCCCACCAACGGATCGACGAGCATCGGCTTCAACGGGTCGTGGTCCGGCAGCAACCCGAAGCCCGACTCGTTCACCATCAACGGGGTCACCTGCGGTGGCGCCGCCAACCAGGCACCCACCGTCTCGATCACCAGCCCGGCCGACAACGCGTCCTTCACCGCGCCGGCGAACTTCACCATCAACGCCACCGCCAGCGACGCGGACGGCTCGGTGACCCAGGTCGAGTTCTTCCGGGACGGCATGCTGCTGAGCACCGACACGACCGCGCCGTACAGCCACGCGGTCTCCGCGCTGCCCGCCGGTGACTACACCTTCCAGGCTCGCGCGACCGACAACGGCGGGCTCTCCAGCACGGCGGAGATCTCGGTGCACGTGACCGAACCGACCGGCCCGTCTATCACCGCCACGCCCACCTCGCTGACTGTCGCCGAGGGTGACAGCGGCTCGGTGAACCTCAAGCTGAGCGCGCAACCCAGCGGGAACGTGCCGGTGAGCCTGAGCAAGACCGGGGACCCGGACATCACCCTCGGTGCCAGCTCGGTCACCCTCACCCCGACCAACTGGAACACCGGCGTCAACGTCTCCGTCAACGCCGCCCAGGACGCCGACACGACCAACGGCTCGGCCACTGTCACGGCCAGCGCCAGCGGCTACACCCCGGCCACGTTCACGGTCACGGAGGCGGACGACGACGTACCCCAGGCCGGCGAGTACACCGAGCGCTTCCTCACCCAGTACAACAAGATCAAGGCGCCGAGCAACGGCTACTTCAGCCCGGAGGGCGTGCCGTACCACTCGGTGGAGACCCTGATCGTGGAGGCGCCGGACCACGGCCACGAGACCACGTCCGAGGCGTTCAGCTTCTGGCTGTGGCTGGAGGCGCAGTACGGGCGGATCCAAGGTGACTGGGAGCCGTTCAACAACGCCTGGAACGTGATGGAGCGGTACATCATCCCGGCCCACGCCGACCAGACCAGCAACAACTACAACCCGAACGACCCGGCCACCTACGCGCCGGAGTTCGACACGCCCGACCAGTACCCGTCGCCGTTGGACGACAGCGTCACGCCGGGTCAGGACCCGCTCTACAACGAGCTGCAGTCCACCTACGGCAACAACGACATGTACAGCATGCACTGGCTGCTGGACGTGGATAACACCTACGGCTACGGCCACTGCGGCGACGGCACCACCAAGCCGGCGTACATCAACACCTACCAGCGCGGCCCCCAGGAGTCGGTCTTCGAGACCATCCCGCACCCGTCCTGCGAGACCTTCAACTTCGGCAGCAGCAACGGCTTCCTGCCGCTGTTCGTCCAGGACTCGCAGTACGCCCGGCAGTGGCGCTACACCGACGCCCCGGACGCCGACGCGCGCGCCGTCCAGGCCGCGTACTGGGCGCTCACCTGGGCGACCGAGCAGGGCAAGCAGTCGCAGATCTCGGCCACCGTGGCCAAGGCGGCCAAGATGGGTGACTACCTGCGCTACGCGATGTACGACAAGTACTTCAAGCAGCCCGGCTGCACCTCGCCGTCCTGCCCGGCCGGATCCGGCAAGAACAGCTCCAACTACCTGCTGAGCTGGTACTTCGCCTGGGGCGGCGCGCTGGACGGCGGCTGGTCCTGGCGGATCGGCTCCAGCCACAACCACCAGGGCTACCAGAACCCGCTCGCGGCCTACGCGCTGTCCGGCGCGGTCTCCGCGCTGACCCCGCGGTCACCCAGCGCGGCCTCGGACTGGCAGACCAGCCTCAACCGGCAGCTGCAGTTCTACCAGTGGCTGCAGTCGGCCGAGGGCGCCATCGCCGGCGGCGCGACCAACAGCTGGGGCGGCGCGTACAAGCAGCCGCCGGCCGGCACGCCGACCTTCTACGGCCTGGCGTACGACTGGCAGCCGGTCTACCACGACCCGCCGAGCAACCAGTGGTTCGGCTTCCAGGCGTGGAGCATGGAGCGGGTCGCGGAGTACTACTACGTGACCGGCAACGCCACCGCCAAGTCCATCCTGGACAAGTGGGTGGCCTGGGCGCTGGCGAACACCACCACCGGCGCCAACGGTGAGTACTCGTTCCCGTCCACGCTGAGCTGGACCGGCCAGCCCGGCGGCAACTGGACCAGCAGCACCACGTCGGTGAACAACAGCGGGCTGCACGTGTCCGTTGTGGACTACACCAACGACGTGGGTGTCGCGGCGGCGTACGCCCGCACGCTGATCTACTACGGCGTCAAGGCCGGCGACACCACCGCCATCGCGACCGCCAAGGCCATTCTGGACGGCGCGTGGACCCACCAGGACGACCTCGGCGTCTCGGTGCCGGAGACCAAGGCCGACTACAACCGGCTGGACGACCCGGTCTACGTGCCGTCGAGCTTCAACGGCACGATGGCCAACGGCGATCCGATCAACTCCAACAGCACGTTCATCAGCATCCGCTCCTGGTACCGGGACGACCCGGACTGGGACAAGGTCCAGGCGTACCTGGACGGCGGACCGGCGCCGGTGTTCAACTACCACCGGTTCTGGGCGCAGGCGGACATCGCCAACGCGATGGCCGACTACGCCAAGCTCGTCAACTCCGAATAGTCCTGACCCCTCTCACCGCCTGGTGGGGCGGTGGCGACCCGCCGCCCCACCAGGCATCCTCCCTCGTGGAGGATGGCACGAACTCCCTTGTGGAGGATGCGACGTCGCCGAAGCCCAGCGACAGCTGGCGAGGCACGAGATGCGCGACCGGGAAGTCCCCGACTAGCCCTCCCACGGCTAGTTCCCGGCGCGCACACCGCCCGAGGCGCTGCCGTCGGGCGCCGGTGGTGGGCCGGCCGGCTGGCCAACGCAGCGGTCGGCCGGCCCACCCCACCTGGCCCTCCGCCGGGCCAGGCACCCATGTGGTGGGCTGGCCGGGCCGGCCTCCCCACGCTGGCCAACGCAGCGGCTTGGCCAGCCCACCACCTGGATGGACCGGCGACCGCATGCGGCGACGGCGAGCCCTTTCCTGACCGGCACGCAGCGACCGAGCGCACGCGGCCGACGGCCAACCGCAGGCACCCCCCGCGCCGCGGCCCGCGGTCGCCCGATTCGTGGCCCGCGGTCGGATGCGTGGCCCGCGGTCCCGTCCGGGGCCCGGCCCGCAGTCAACCGCGGTAGCAGCGCCAGGAAAACGGATCCTTTGCGTCGAGGTAGCGGGCCACCGCCCCGCGCCCGTAACGCAGCTGGCAGGCGTCGGTCATGTTGGCCACGATGACGTCGTCATGCCGCCGGCGCTGGCAGGCCCAGTTCTTCTCCGCACCGGAGTCGGGCCACGGCCGCAGCAGCGTTGCGTCCCGGTCGAACTCACGGTCGCAGTAGTCGTTGACGATGCCCGCCAGCGCCCACCTGTTGGCCGGGCCGAGCAGCGCCGGGCCGGGCGTGGGGG
>JADGHA010000318.1 GCA_019689695.1 Micromonosporaceae bacterium
GGGATGAGACCACCGGGCGGGGGTAGGCGGATGGCATGACCGGAATCGAACAGAAGCGGCGACTGGCACGCGCGGTGCGCAGCCGGATGGGTCGGGGATTCGCCGAGGAAAGCGGATTCCGGGTCATCGGCAACCCGGCGAGCCTGTTCCAGATCCTGTACCTGTCGGTATTGCTCGCCAGCGACCGCAACTACCCCCGGGCGGTGCGGACCGCGCGGATGTTGCGGGACCGCGGGTGGGAGTCGGCGGCCGCGATGGCGGGCTCGCTGCACGATGAGCGCGCAGCGCTGATCCGGACCGCGGGCCGGCGCAGGGACGCGGACCGGCTGGCCGCTACGCTCGGCGACCTGGCACAGAAGATCGTCGACCGCTACCGCGGCGACCTGCGCCGGCTGCGCACCGAGGCGAAGCGGGATCCCGGCCGGGAACGGGAGCTGCTGAAGAAGCTCCCCGGCGTCACCGACCGTGCGGTCGACAACTTCTTCCAGGAAGTGCAGGTGCTGTGGCAGGAGGTGGCCCCGTTCGTCGACCGGCGGGCGCTGGCCGCGGCCCGCAAGCTGGACCTCGGCCGGACGGTCGCCGATCTGGCCGGGCTCGCCAAGGCCCGCGAGTCGGAGCGGCTGGCCTGGCTCGCCGGTGCGCTGGTGCGGGTCGACGTGGAGAACCGGTACGACGAGATCCGGGCCGCCGTCCCCGCCTAGCCGGCACGCTCTATAGTGGACGGCGCCGCGGCCGGCGGCGCCGTCTTATCCTCCGCGTAGTTACTAGGCTGTGACCGTTCCGACGTCATCGATTGATCAAATGGCGATAGCGTCCGGACAATTCGACAGTCGGTGATCGGTCAGACAGCCCACCGGAGGATCGCCATGTCACCACTGCTTCGTCCGGCCGCTGTTCTGGTCGCGTTCGCCCTCGCCGCCTCCGCCTGCAGCTCGATCGGCTCCGACGAGCCGGCCACGTCGACCACGGGCGACCGCCCGGTCAAGGCCGGCGGCACGCTTCGGGTGGCGCTCGCCGAAGAGCCGGACCGGTTGGACCCCACGCTCGCCCGCACCCTGGTCGGCCGGACCGTGTTCAGCGCGATGTGCGAGAAGCTGTACGACATCAACGAGAAGCTCGAGATCGTGCCCCAGCTGGCCGACGGGCTGCCCACCATCTCCGCCGACGGCAAGACGGTGACCATCAAGATCCGCTCGGGCGTGAAGTTCGCCGACGGGACCATGCTGGACGCCGCGGCGGTCAAGACGTCGCTGGACCGGCACCGCACCCTCACCGGTTCCGCGCGCGCCAGCGAGCTGTCCAGCGTGGCCGGCGTGGACGTGGTCGATCCGTCCACTGTGGCTATCCGGCTGAAGGAGCCGTTCGCCCCGCTCGCCGCGGTGCTTGCGGACCGCGCGGGCATGATCATGTCGCCGGCCGCGCTGAAGGCCCGCGGGGAGGACTTCGCCAGCGGGCCGGTGTGCGTGGGGCCGTTCAAGTTCTCCAGCCGGGTTGCCCAGGACCGGATCGAGCTGGTCAAGGACCCCAACTACTACGACGCCGACAAGGTCAAGGCCGACAAGATCGTCTACGAGATCATCGCCGACTCCACCACCCGCTTCAACAACCTGCGTTCCGGCGACGTGGACGTGATCGACCGGCCGGCCGCCACCGACGTGGACGCGTTGCAGGCCGACAGCAACCTGCGGCTGCTCACCAGCGACTCGCTGGGCTACCAGGGCATCACCCTCAACCTGGCCAACCGGGACGGGGTCACCAAGCCGCCGGCCCCGCTCACCGCCCCGTACGCCGGGCCGGTCGCCAGCGACGCGCGGGTCCGGCACGCCTTCGAGCTGAGCCTGGACCGCGAGGCGATCAACCGGGTGGTGTTCCGTGGCAAGTACCAGCCTGCCTGCGGACCGATCAGCCCGAGCAGCCCGTACTCCTCGGACGCCGCGCAGAAGTGCCCGCCGCACGACCCGGCACAGGCCAAAAAGCTGCTCGCCGAAGCCGGTGTGACCACACCGCTCAAGGTGAGCCTGGTGGTCGCCAACACCCCGGACGGCCGGCGGCTCGGCGAGGCGATCCAGGCGCAGGCCCGTGAGGGCGGGTTCGACGTGCAACTGCAGCCGACCGAGTTCTCCGCGGCGCTGGACGCCACCGACGCCGGCAAGTACCAGATGTTCGCCATCGGCTGGTCCGGCCGGGTCGACCCGGACGGCAACATCGCCAGCTTCGTCACCACCCAGGGCTCGCTGAACATCGCCGGCTACAGCAACCCCGACGTCGACCGGATGGTCGCGCAGGCCCGCGCCACCAATGACCAGGCCCAGCGGCGCGACCTGTACGGCCAGATCATCGCCAAGGTGCAGGAAGACCTGCCGCTGATCTACCTGTACCGGACGGTGAACTTCACCGGGGTGTCGGCGAAGGTCGGCGGCGTGAAGATGTACCCGGACGGCATCATCCGCGTCACCGAGGCGGGTTTCACGGAGTAGCCGTGCGCCGCTACCTGCTGCGCCGGCTGCTGGAGTCGGTGGTGACCCTGATCCTGGTCACCATGGTGGTCTTCGCCGGGGTGCGCGCGCTGCCGGGCGACCAGGTGCGCGCCCTCGCCGGCGAGGAGGCCGACCCGGCGGCCCTGGAACAGCTGCGCCACGAGTACGGGCTGGACCAGCCGATCCCCGTGCAGTACGCCCGCTACGTCGCCAAGGCCTTCTCCGGTGACCTGGGTACGTCGGCCCGCACCGGCCTCCCGGTCGCCGACACCATCCGGCACGCCCTGCCGGTGACCCTGCAGCTGTCCGCGTTCGCCGTCGTCATCGCGGTCCTCATCGGACTGACCACCGGCGTCCTGGCCGCGGTGCGCCGGCGTACCGCGGCGGAGTGGGCGGCGAACACGGTGGCGCTGCTCGGCCTGTCCGTGCCCAACTTCTGGTTCGGACTGATGGCCGTGCTGATCTTCGCCATCGCGTTCCCGGTCCTGCCCGCCTCGGGGTTCGTCTCGGTCTTCGACAACCCGGTGGAGAGCTTCCGGCACCTGCTGATGCCCGCGGTGGTGCTCGGCTCCGGCCTGGCCGCGGTCATCATGCGGCAGTGCCGGTCGGCGATGCTGGAGGCGCTGGGCGCGGACTACGTGCGCACCGCCCGCGCGAAGGGCCTCGGCGGGGCGCAGGTGGTGCTCGGGCACGCGCTGCGCAACAGCCTGATCGTGGTGACCACCATCGTCGGCCTGCAGCTCGGCGTGCTCATCTCCGGCGCGGTGGTGACCGAGCAGATCTTCGTCCTGCCCGGCTTCGGCAAGCTCACCATCGACGCCGTCTTCACCCGCGACTACCCGCTGATCCAGGGTGTGGTGCTGGTGACCGCGACCGCGTACATCGGGCTCAACCTGCTGGTCGACCTGCTCTACTCGGTGATCGACCCGCGGGTCCGGGTCGGTGGGGCGGTGGCCCAATGACCACCGTCGCCGAGCCGGTCACCGCCCCGGCGTCCCTCGCCGGTCCCCGGCGCCGGGCCCTGCGCCGGCTGCTGCGCAACCCGCTGGCCATGACCGGGTTGGTCGTGGTGCTCGTCGCGGTGCTCGCCGCGCTGCTGGCCGACCTGGTCGCACCGTATCCGGCCGCCCGCACCGACTTCTCCGCCGCGTTGCAGCCGCCCTCCGGACGGCACTGGTTCGGCACCGACGAGCTCGGCCGCGACCAGTTCTCCCGGGTGCTGTTCGGGCTGCGCGCCTCGGTCACGGTGGGGCTGGCCGCGGTCGGCCTGTCGATGGCGGTCGGCGTGCCGCTCGGCCTGCTCGCCGGTTTCTACCGGGTGCTCGACCCGTTCGTCTCGCGGCTGGTCGACACCATGCTGGCCTTCCCGTTTTTGATCCTCGCGGTGGGGCTGGCCGCCATCCGTGGGGCGTCGCTGGTCACCGCCGTCGTGGCGATCGGGGTGGCGGAGATCCCGCTGGTGGTCCGGGTGACGCGCGGCGAGACGCTGCGGCTGCGCGAGATGGACTACGTATCCGCGGCGGTGGCCAGCGGCGCGAGCGACGGCGTCCTGCTGCGCCGGCACATCCTGCCCAACGCGGTGAACGCGCTGATCGTCCAGGCCACGGTGACCATCCCGGCGGCGATCATCGGAGAGGCCGTGCTCTCCTTCCTGGGCCTGGGCGTGCGTCCGCCCACGCCGTCGCTGGGGGTGATGCTGGCCAGCGCCCAGCCGCTGTTCCGGGACGGGCCGTGGATGGTGGTCTTCCCTGGCCTGGCCATCGTGCTGCTCACCCTCGCGTTCAACCTGCTCGGCGACGGGCTGCGCGACGCGCTCGACCCGCGGGAGAGCCACCGGTGACCCCGCTGCTCGAGGTGCGCGACCTGACCGTCCGATTCTCCACTGAGGACGGTCCGGTCCTGGCGGTGGACGCCGCCTCGTTCGATGTCGGCGAAGGCGAGGTGCTCGCCCTGGTCGGCGAGTCGGGCTGTGGCAAGAGCGTGACCGCGCTGGCGCTGACCGGCCTGCTCCCGCGCGGCGCCGCGGTCTCCGGCGAGATCCGGTTCACCCCCTCCGGGCGGGACCTGCGCGAGCTGACCGAGCGGGAGCTGCGCGAGGTCCGCGGCCGCGACATCGCCTACGTCTTCCAGGAGCCGATGACCTCGCTCAACCCGGTGCTCACCATCGGCCGGCAGATCGGCGAGGTACTCCGGCGGCACCAGCGGATGCGCGGCGAGGCGGCCCGCCGGCGGGCCGCGGAGCTGCTCAGCCTGGTCGGCATCCCGCTCCCGGAGCGGCGCCTGCGGGAGTACCCGCACCAGCTCTCCGGCGGGATGCGGCAGCGCGTGATGATCGCCATGGCGGTGGCCTGCCGGCCGCGGCTGCTGGTGGCGGACGAGCCGACCACCGCGCTGGACGTGACCGTCCAGGCCGGCATCCTGGACGTGCTGCGCGACCTGCGCGCCCAGATCGGCACCGCGGTGCTGCTCATCACGCACGACCTGGGCGTGGTCGCGGACATCGCCGACCGGGTGGTGGTGATGTACGCCGGGCGCACCATCGAGGAGGCGCCGGCACCGGCCCTGTTCGCCACGCCCAGCCACCCGTACACCAGAGGGCTGCTGGACGCGGTGCCCAACCCGGCCAGGCACGCGGAGGGCGGGCTGCGGGAGATCCCGGGGCGGGTGCCGGTGCTGCGGGAGGCTCCGGAGGCGTGCACCTTCGCCGACCGGTGCGGGTACGCCGACGACCTGTGCC
>JADGHA010000319.1 GCA_019689695.1 Micromonosporaceae bacterium
CCCCCCGCCCGGGGGGGGGGGTGGGGGGGCGGGGGCCCGGGGGGGGCGGGGGGCGCGCCCGGCTCGGGGGCCGGCGCCTGCTCCACAGGAATATCCATGTTGAACAGGTAGCCGACCGTCTCCTCCTTGATGCCGTCCATCATCTGCGCGAACATGTCGAAGCCCTCACGCTGGTACTCGACCACCGGGTCGCGCTGGGCGTACGCGCGCAGCGAGATGCCCTCCTGCAGGTAGTCCATCTCGTAGAGGTGCTCGCGCCACTTCCGGTCGATCACCGCGAGCAGCACATGCCGCTCCAGGTCCCGCATCAATTCGGAGCCGAGCTCCTCCTCGCGCCGGGCGTACGCGGCGTGCGCGTCCTCGATCAGCCGGGCGCGCAGGAAGTCGGCGTCCAGCCCCGAGCGCTCGCCGCCGGCCTCCTCCACCAGGTCCTCGATGGTGACGCCCACCGGGTAGAGCTGCTTGAGGCTGCTCCACAGCTGGTCCAGGTCCCAGTCCTCGGCGTACCCGTCCGCGGTCGCGCCGGCCACGTACGCCCCGACCACGTCGTCGATCATGTGCTGGATCTGCTCGTGCAGGTCCTCCCCGTCGAGCACCCGCCTGCGCTCGGCGTAGATCACCTGGCGCTGCTTGTTGAGCACCTCGTCGTACTTGAGGACGTTCTTGCGGATCTCGGCGTTCTGGCCCTCGATCTGGGTCTGCGCGCTCTTGATCTGGCGGGTGACCATCTTGGACTCGATCGGCACGTCCTCGGGGATGTTGAAGCGGTCCATCACCGCCTCGACCGCCCCCGCCCGGAACCGGCGCATCAGGTCGTCCTGCAGCGACAGGTAGAACCGGGACTCGCCCGGGTCGCCCTGCCGGCCGGACCGGCCGCGCAGCTGGTTGTCGATGCGCCGCGACTCGTGCCGCTCGGTGCCCAGCACGTAGAGCCCGCCGAGCGCGACGACCTCCTCGGCCTCCCGGTCGCAGGCCTCCTTCCACCGCGGCAGCGCCTCCGCCAGCGCCTTGGCGTACACCTCCTCGTCGACCTCGGCCGGGTCGAGGCCGCGCTGGCGCAGCTCGGCCGCGGCCAGGAACTCCGGGTTGCCGCCGAGCAGGATGTCGGTGCCCCGGCCGGCCATGTTGGTGGCCACGGTGACCGCGCCCTTGCGCCCGGCCTGGGCGACGATCTCCGCCTCCTTGGCGTGGTACTTCGCGTTCAGCACGTTGTGCGGGATGCCTCGGCGGCGCAGCATCTGCGACAGCAGCTCGGATTTCTCCACCGAGACGGTGCCGACCAGCACCGGCTGGCCGATGGCGTGCCGCTCGGCGATGTCCTCGACCACCGCGTTGAACTTGGCCTTCTCGGTCTTGTAGATGACGTCCGGCCGGTCGATCCGGATCATCGGGCGGTGGGTCGGGATGGTCACCACGCCGACCTTGTAGACCTTGTTGAACTCGGACGCCTCGGTCTGCGCGGTACCGGTCATGCCGGAGAGCTTCTTGTAGAGGCGGAAGTAGTTCTGCAGGGTGATCGTGGCAAGAGTCTGGTTCTCCTGCTTGATCTCCACGCCCTCCTTGGCCTCGATGGCCTGGTGCATGCCCTCGTTGTACCGGCGGCCGTGCAGGATGCGGCCGGTGAACTCGTCGACGATGAGCACCTCGCCCTCGTCGCTGACGATGTAGTCCTTGTCCCGCTTGTACAGCTCCTTGGCCTTGATGGCGTTGTTCAGGAAGCCGACCAGCGGGGTGTTCACCGACTCGTACAGGTTGTCGATGCCGAGCCGGTCCTCCACCTTGGCCACGCCGCGCTCGGTCACCGCCACGGTCCGCTTGGCCTCGTCCACCTCGTAGTCGCCGGACCCGTCGACGCCCCGCTCCATCCGGGCGACCAGCTTGGCGAACTCGACGTACCAGCGGGCCGACTGCTCGGCCGGGCCGGAGATGATCAGCGGCGTGCGGGCCTCGTCGATCAGGATCGAGTCGACCTCGTCGACGATCGCGAAGTTGTGCCCCCGTTGCACCAACTCGTCCTTGGACCACGCCATGTTGTCGCGCAGGTAGTCGAAGCCGAACTCGTTGTTGGTGCCGTAGGTGATGTCGCACTGGTACGCCGCCCGGTGCTCGGCGGCCGGCCGGTTGGGCAGGATCACGCCGACGGTCAGGCCGAGGAACCGGTGCACCCGGCCCATCCATTCGGCGTCGCGCTGGGCCAGGTAGTCGTTCACGGTGACCACGTGCACGCCTTCCCCGGAGAGCGCGTTGAGGTAGGCCGGCAGCGTGGACACCAGGGTCTTGCCCTCACCGGTCTTCATCTCGGCGATGTTGCCGAGGTGCAGTGCCGCCCCGCCCATGATCTGGACGTCGTAGTGGCGCTGCCCGAGCACCCGGCTGGCCGCCCCGCGCACCGTCGCGAACGCCTCCGGGAGCAGGTCGTCGAGGGTCTCCCCGTCAGCCAGCCGGGCACGGTACTGGTCGGTCAGCTGCCGCAGCTCGGCGTCGGAGAGCTCGGTGTAGTGCTCCTCGATCCTGTTCACGGCATCGGCGTACGCCCTCAGCCGGCGGAGCATTCGCCCTTCACCGGCGCTGAGCAGCTTTTCCAAAATCGACACGGGTCAGCGCTCCCCTAGACAAGTCAACCCAACCATCGTAGGCGGCCCTGGTGGGTAACCGTCACCTCAGCCTGTCCTCGGACTCCGGCGATCGGGCAGGATCGGGACACAGGCCGGCCGGGCGCGAAGGGAGCGGTCGTGATCGCGTGGGTTGAGCTGCCACAGCAGGTGATCGAGGGCCGGGGGGTACGCCTGCGCCCGTACCGCCGGTCCGACGCGGATGATCTCGTGGCGGGGCTGAACGACGAGCTGACCAGGCGGTTCACCCCCGGCATCCCCAACCCGTACACGCGGGCGGACGCCGGCTGGTGGATCGACCAGGGCGCACCGCGGGCCTTCAAGACCGGCGGCGCCGCCTACGCCATCGCCGACCCGACCACCGACCGCCTGGTGGGCGGGATCGGGCTGAGCAACCCGCGCCCCGACAAGGCCCTGGCCGAGATCGGGTACTGGGTCGCGCCACAGGCTCGCGGCCGGGGCGTGGCGACGGAGGCGGTCAGCGCGCTCGCCGCCTGGGCGGCCGAGCAGGAGATCCACCGGCTGGATCTGTACACGGCCCTGGAGAACGTGGCCAGCCAACGGGTCGCCATCGCGGCCGGGTTCCGCCGGGAAGCCGTCCTGCGCGGTGTGATGCCGGGGCGCGACGGGGGGTGGGAGGACCGGGTGCTGTGGGCGCGGCTGGCCGGGGATCCGCCGGGCCCGAGCCCGCGGCTGCTGCCGGACCTGCCCGGCGGACCGCTGCACGGGGCGCTGACCGACGGCGTGGTCCGGCTGCGGCCGCTGCGGGCGCCGGACGCTCCGGAGATCCACGCCCTGCACCAGCTGCCGGAGGTGGTCGCCTCCAGCGTGCCGCCGGTCGCCCCGGACCGCGAGGAGATCGAGCTGCGCTGCGCCCGCGCGGGCACCTGGTGGCTGGCGGGCGAGCGGGCTGACCTGGTCATCACGGACGCGGCCACCGGCGCGGTCGCCGGCGACATCGGCCTGTACTACCAGGAGCCCAAGGCGGGCCAGGCCACGGTGGGGTACGCCTTGCTGCCCGCCTGGCGCGGCCGCGGGTACGCGACCCGCGCGGTCCGGCTGCTCGCCCGCTGGGCGTTCGACCGAGTCGGCATCGTCCGGCTGGTCGCCGGGACCAGCCCGGACAACGTCGCCTCACAGCGGGTACTGGAGCGCGCCGGCTTCCGCCGCGAGGGCTACCTGCGGGGGCGGCTGCCCGGACCGGCCGGCAGCCGGGTCGATGACGTGCTGTACGCGCTGCTGCCCAGGGACCTGACCGGGCTGCCGGAAACGCGGGCTCAGGGCGCCAGGCTCAGCACGCCGTAGTCGTAGCCCTTACGCCGGTAGACCACGCTCGGCCGCCCCGAGTCCTTGTCCAGGAACAGGTAGAAGTCGTGCCCGACCAGCTCCATCTGGAACAGGGCGTCTTCCACCGTCATCGGCTCGCTCGGGTGCTCCTTCTCGCGGACGATGCGCCACGGCTCGCGGTGCCCGGCCGGCTCGTCGAACTCGTCCTCGAGGACGGCGGCTGCGGTGCCACCGCCGCCCACCCCGGGCTGCGGCGCGGCCAGGCCGGCGGTGGCGGCCGCGACGGAGACCGGGGCGTGCCGGCCGCGGTGAACCCGGCGCCGGTCGGCGGCCCGGCGCAGCCGCGTCTGCAGCTTGGCGATGGCGCAGTCCAGCGCGGCGTAGAAATCCGCGGCGCACGCCTCCGCGCGCACGACCGGCCCGCGTGAGTAGCAGGTGATCTCCACCCGCTGGCAGTGGTCGGACTGGCGCGGGTTGCGCTCGTGGAGCAGTTCGACATCGATGCGAATGAGCTTCTGGTCGTACCGCTCGACCTTCTGCAGCTTCTCGGCGACGTGTGCCCGGTAGTGGTCGGGCACCTCGACATTCCGCCCCTTGACCACGATGTCCACGCATGACCTCCGCGATGATCGGAGTACGTCGCCGCCAGGCGGCTCACCGGCGGCGTCGGGAACCGTTGGACATCGGCCGGCCGGCGCCCTCCCCGAGGGTCTCGCGATCCTCCTCGGCCTTCCGCGCCCTCCGCCCCGTCCCCCGCAGGCGGCCCGCGAAACGCCAGCGCGGCGGTCGACCGACTCAGAATGAAGAGGCCTCACCCCCTCGGCGTCGGAAGGTCTGCGCACCGGGGTTCCGCTCCGGTGAGGAGCCGATAACTGCTGGTAAAACCCTGTGTCAGCTCCCGACACGCTCGACGCTAGCCGTTGGAAGGCCCGGCGTCATCCCCCGTTTGCGTAGCCCGTTTCGGGATGGTTCGTCCCTGCGACGCGGCGCAGTTCCGGTTGGTCCCCCGCCCGCGGCGGCAGCCGGCGGGCGGTCGCGGCGACCACCGCCACCGCCCCGACCGGGACGCCGGCCTCGACCAGCCGGGCGGTCGCCGCCGCCGCGGTCACGCCGGTGGTGACGATGTCGTCGACGACCACCACCCGGGCGCCAGCCGAGCGGGCCAGCGCCCGGAGCCGGGCGGCCCGGCGCGGGCGGACCCGGAACGCCCTGGCCGCGACCGCCGCCCGCGCGGCGCTGTCCAGCCCGGCGAAGTCCGGGTGTGGCAGGGCCCGCAGCTCTCTCTTATAGACATCTCCGACCCCCCGACA
>JADGHA010000320.1 GCA_019689695.1 Micromonosporaceae bacterium
GCGCGGGCGCCGCAGCCGCCCCCACCCCCGCCCTGATGGCCGCCACCACCGGGGCCGGGGCCGCCGCCGCGCCCGCGGCCACGCCCGCCCCGTCGCCGAGCGGCTCGACCCCGAACACCTCACCCGCTCCGCCGGGCGCGCCCACCGGCCTGGCCGCCACCCAGGTCACCACCACCTCCGTCACGCTCACCTGGGCCGCGGCGACCCCCGGGTGCTGTCCCGTCGAGGGGTACGACATCACCTACCTCCAGGCGTTCAACGACATCATCTGGACGCACGCCGTCGGGAACGTCACCACCGTCACCATCACGGCGAACATCCGGCCCGCCACCGAATACCGCTTCTCCGTCTCCGCCCGGGATGTCGCGGGGCACCGCTCGGCCGGCGCCTCGATCTCGGTGGTCACCCCGGTCACCGACACCGGCGACACCACGCCACCCCCACGCCCGAGCAACCTCACCGCCAGCGGCACCACCGGCGGGCGCACCCTGCTGTCGTGGATGCCGCCGGCCGACACCAGCGACGTGGCCGGCTACAACGTCTACGGATTCGACGGCTGGTTCGTCTCCACGCTGCTGGGTACGACGACCGCCACCACGTTCCAGGCTCCCGGCGTCACCGGGCCGCTGCCCCAGTACTACGTCCGGGCCCGCGACGCGGCCGGCAACATCTCGCTCGCGTCCAACACCGTCCCGGCCCCGACCTCCAGCTCACCACCCGGGCCGTCGTCGAGCCCGTCCAGCCACCCGCCGTCCTGCCTGGTGAGCTACACCAACCAAGCACAGTGGATACGTGGGTTCGTCGCGGGCATCACCGTCACCAACACCGAAAGCACCGCGGTCGACGGCTGGACGGTCACCTTCGCGTTCGGCGGGGACCAGCAGGTGACCGGCTACTGGGGCGCGGTCGTGAGCCAGTCCGGAACGGCGGTCACCGCGAGCAACGCGCCCTGGAACGCGGTGATCCAGCCGGGGGCGAGCGTGTCCTTCGGCCTGCAGGGAATCTGGGCCGCCAGCAACGCGCCGCCGACCGCCTTCTCCCTCAACGGTGACGCCTGCGCGATCGCCTGAGCGGCTCAGGCCGGTGCCGGCGTGACCCGGGTTGTCCCGACCGGTGAGGAGCCCGCAGGAGACTCTTGCGCCGCCGCTTCGCGTATGTGATTGTGAGCGCCATCGAAACGACGTACGCCGATCTCTTACCGAGGTGCTCTCGGCGTACGTCGCTCGAAACCCCCACCCCGACGCGACCCCTCGCTACCGCGAGGGCTCGCGTCCCCTTGGAAAGTGAGGCAACCCGTGAACCTCGCTCAACCCTCGGCGCGGCTGGCCGCGGCCGCCGCGGCCGGGCTGACCACCCTCGCCGTGGCCGCCGTCGTGCAGGCCTCGCCACCGTCCCCGGCACCCACCGGCGCACAGGCCCGGACCCAGGCCGCGAAGGTGGCCGAGGCGTTCGTCGCCGGCCGGCCGCAGGTGCTGCACGCTGGCGGCGACGAAACCTTCATCGCGCACCCGGTGATCTCCTCGGCCGGCCTGCAGTACGTCCCCTACGACCGCACGTACAAGGGCCTGCGTGTGGTCGGCGGCGACTTCGTCGTGGTGACCGACTCGGCCGGCCAGGTCAGGTACACCTCGGTCGCCCAGCAGCAGGCGATCGGCAGCCTTGCGGTCACGCCCACCCTCGCCCGGCGCGACGCCGAGGCGGTCGCCCGCAAGCAGCTGCCCACGGTCAGCACGGTGGACAGCGCCGAACTGGTCGTCTACGCACTCGGCACGCTGAGGCTGGCCTGGGAGACCACCGTGACCGGCGTCAGCGCCGACGGCCCGAGCCGGCTGACGGTGGACGTGGACGCGGCCACCGGTGCGGTCCTGCGCACCCAGGAGCACGTCGTCTACGGCACCGGCACCTCCGCCTACAACGGCCCGAATCCGGTGCAGATCAACACCTCGGGCTCCGGCAGCAGCTTCTCCATGCGTGACCCCACCATCACCAACCTCAGCTGCCAGGACTACAGCACCCGCGCGGTATTCACCGGCAGCGACGACGTGTGGGGCAACGGCAACGCCACCAGCAAGGAGACCGGCTGCGTCGACGCGCTGTTCGCCGCGCAGACGGAGTACCGGATGCTGGCGGCCTGGGACGGCCGCAACGGCTTCGACGGCAACGGCGGCGGGTGGCCGCTGCGGGTCGGCCTGAACGACGAGAACGCCTTCTACGACGGCACCCAGGTCGCCATCGGCCACAACACCCGCAACCAGTGGATCAGCTCGCTCGACGTGGTCGCCCACGAGCTGGGCCACGGCATCGACGACCACACCCCTGGTGGCATCTCGGGAGGAGGCACCCAGGAGTTCGTGGCCGACACGTTCGGCGCCGCGACCGAGTGGTTCGCCAACGAGCCGTCCGCGTACGACCCACCCGACTTCCAGGTGGGCGAGGAGATCGACCTGGTCGGCAGCGGCCCGATCCGCTACATGTACAACCCGTCGCTCGCCGGCGACCCCAACTGCTACTCCAGCAGCATCCCGCGCACCGAGGTGCACGCCGCGGCCGGCCCGGGCAACCACTGGTTCTACCTGCTCGCCATGGGCTCGAACCCGACCAACGGCCAGCCGGCGAGCCCGACCTGCAACGGTTCCACGGTCACCGGGATCGGCATCCAGAAGGCCGCGAGGATCATGTACAACGCCATGCTGCTGAAGACGTCGGCCTCCTCCTACCTGAGGTACCGGGTCTGGACGCTGCAGGCGGCGAAGAACCTCTTCCCGGGCAGCTGCACCGAGTTCAACACGGTCAAGGCCGCGTGGGACGCGGTGAGCGTGCCGGCCCAGTCCGGCGAGCCGACCTGCTCCGGCGGCACGACCCCGCCGACCACGCCGCCCGGCGGCACCTGCTCCGGCCAGCAACTGGCCAACCCCGGCTTCGAGTCGGGCCGCGTCTCGTGGACCTCGACGTCGGGCGTCATCGGCCAGTACGGCTCGGCCGGCCAGCCGCCCCACTCCGGCACCTGGAACGCCTGGCTGGACGGGTACGGCCGCACGCACACCGACACCCTGTCGCAGTCGGTGACCATACCGGCCGGCTGCCATGCCACCCTGTCGTTCTGGCTGCACATCGACAGCTCCGAGACGACCACGACCACCATGTACGACCGGCTGACCGTACGGCTCGGCTCGTCCACAGTGGCCACGTTCTCCAACCTGAACAAGGCGTCCGGGTACACCCAGCGCAGCTATGACGTCTCGTCACTGGCTGGCCAGACCGTGACGCTGACGTTCACCGGGACGGAGGACTCGATACTGCAGACCTCGTTCGTGCTCGACGACATCGCGCTGACGCTGAGCTGATCGGAGATGGGTGGCCGGGCGGTAGGACACGGCAGCCCGGCCACCCATCCACAGCCCGCCGAACGGCGCGCAGCCGGCTGGGCGAGGCTTGCCGGCTCGGCCGTCCGCGCTAGCTCGGCAGGACCTTCTCGATTGCCGCGACCAGCTCGGGCGCGTCCGGCGGCACCTGCGGGGCGAACCGCGCCGCCACCGCGCCGTCCGGTGCCACCACGAACTTCTCGAAGTTCCACCGGATGTCGCCGGTGTACCCCTCGGCGTCGGGCGTGCCGACCAGTTCGGCGTAGAGCGGGTGCCGGCCGGCGCCGTTCACCTCGACCTTCTCGGTGAGCGGGAAGGTCACGCCGTAGTTGACCTGGCAGAACTCGGCGATCTCGGCCGCCGTGCCGGGCTCCTGGCCGGCGAACTGGTTGCAGGGCACGCCCAGCACCACCAGGCCGCGGTCGGCGTACCGCTCGGCGAGCGCCTGCAGGCCGGCGTACTGCGGGGTCAGGCCGCAGCGCGAGGCCACGTTGACGATGAGCAGGGCCCGGCCGCGGTACTGGCCGAGATCGGCCGGCCCGCCCCGCAGCGCGCCGATCTCCACATCGAAGACAGACATGACCTTGACAGTACGCCCGACCGCCGGACACTGATGCCATGCTGTGTCCATGATCAGGATCGCGGGGGAGTGGTCGCCGCAGGACCGGGCCGCGTCGGTCTACCAGTACGTCCCGGTGGAGCTACCGCCCGGCGGACGCGCACTCACGGTGACCCTTGAGTACGACCGGAGCGCGGCAGTGCTCGACCTGGGTTGCCTGGATCCGGACGGCGCGTTCCGCGGCTGGTCGGGCGCGGCGCGGGAGACGTTCACCATCACCGAGCGCTGGGCCACGCCGGGCTACCTTCCGGGGCCGATGCCCGACGGCGCCTGGCAGGTGATGATGGGCCTGCACCGGGTCCCGCCCGAGGGCATCGGCTGGCGGCTCACGGTGTCGACCGCAGCGCCGCCCCCGCCGCAGCCCGAGGCGCCACACGGGCCCGTGGCGCCGCAGCGGCCGGCGCGGCGGCTGCCGGCGCCGCCGGGTCACCGGTGGCTCGCCGGTGACCTGCACACGCACTCCGTCCACTCGGACGGCGTGCACACCGTGCCCGAGCTGGCCCGGCTGGGCATGGCCGCCGGGCTGGACTTCCTCGCCATCACCGACCACAACACGACCAGCCATCACCCCTTACTGGCCGCCGAGTCAGGGATCCTGCTCGTCCCGGGCCAGGAAGTGACCACCGACCGGGGACATGTCAACGCGTACGGGGACATCGGGTGGGTCGACTTCCGGGCGCCGGCCGACGAGTGGCTGTCCACGGTGGAGGAGCGCGGCGGCCTGCTGTCGGTCAACCATCCGCTCGCCGCCGATTGTGCCTGGCTGCACCCGCTGGCCGCGCGGCCGCCGCTGGTGGAGCTGTGGCATTCGGGCTGGTGGGATCGGACGTGGACGGCCCCGCTCGCCTGGTTGCTGGCCTTCCACCCGGACGCCGTCCCGGTCGGCGGCTCCGATTTCCACGCTTCCGGCCGCGGACCGGTCCTCGGTGGACCGACCACCTGGGTGCTGTGCCCGGTCACCGACCCGCGGGAGGCGACGGTCGGCATGCTCCTCGACAGCCTGCGCGCCGGCCGGGTCGCCATCAGCGAATCGCCGACCGGCCCGGTCCTGCTCCGCACCGGGGGCGAGCTGGTCGCGGTGGACGCGGACGGCGCCTACCTCACCGGATTCTCCGGCCGGCGCCGGGTGGTCCGCGGCGACAGGGCGAGCTTCCCGGACGACCCCGGTCCACAGTGGCTGGAGGACGGTCGCGCCCAGGTGCTGGCGGTCGCGGCGTGAGGCCA
>JADGHA010000321.1 GCA_019689695.1 Micromonosporaceae bacterium
CACCGACCGCGCCGAGCAGCCCGCCGAGTCCCTGCGCCGCGCCACCGGCGCCCGACGCGATGCCCTCGAGGGCGCCCCCGACGCCCTGCCCGACCGCGCCGAGCCCTTGCGACAGGGCGTCGATCACGGGGCCCGCGGCCTTCACGACGGACACAAGGCCCGGCAGGGCGCCCGCGGCGAGCTCGCCGATGCCGTCGACAAGCGGACTGATCAGCGGGGCAACGCCCTTGAACAGCTGCCCGATCTCCGGGGCGAGGTTGTCGAAGATGGTCGTGAGCTGGTCGGCCGCGTCGACGAACGGGCCGACCAGAGGCTTAGCCAGACTCGCCGTCTGCGTCTTGACGTGCTCGGCCATGTCCGAAAACGCGTCCTTGACCTGCGCGTTTTCCGCGAGCACCTTCGCGCCGAGCCCGGCGACGGCGAGCGGCACACCCGCCAGGGCGCCGGCCGCGACGACCGACGCACCCGACAGGGCGAGCGTCGAGGTCTTCGCCGCGCCGAGCAGCGGGCCGATACCGGCGAGGGACCGCTCGGCCCGCTCGGCGCCCCCGCCGATGCCGTCGCCGAGCGCGGCGCCCGCCTGCTCGCCCGCCGCGGCGAACCTGCCGCGCAGGTCGCGTAGGCGGCCGTCGGCGTCCCGCCACAGGCCGTCGAGCTCGGCCTCGGTGCGCGCTACGCCTCGCCGCGCCCCGGAGTCGTCAAGGTCGATGTAACCGACCAGCTCGCCAATCGTGAGGGCCACGGGTCACCCCCCATCGGCGCCCGGACGGGGCGCGGTTGTTCAGTTGTGGTCGCGGGTCAACGCCCGGTCAGTCGGGCGATCTCGGCGGGATCGGTGACGGTGCGCGGCGTCTTCCGCCACAGCTCGGGGAACCGGGCGTCGGCCGGGAGCCCGCCGAGCAGCACCACAAGGCGCCGCGTCGACAGGGCCGCGACCTGCTCGGCCTCGAGGCCGTACACGCGGGCGAGGTCGGCCTCGACAGCGCCCCAGTTGGTGACTACCGCTTGCCAGAACTCCGCGGCCTCTTGCTGCCGTTGCCCTTCCCGCCCTTGGGCTTGGCCGGCCGCGGTCGGGCTTTTCCCTGCGCCTTGGCCTGCTCGCGCTCGTCGTACAGCTGCGCGGCGCGCTCCATGGACACGGCGCCCGGCTCGGCGACGTTTGCCGTCGCCCACAGCAGGACGATGCCGAGTTGCCGGTCGGTCATGCCCTGCTCGGTCCAGTGGTCGACCGCATCCGGGCCGAACAGGGAGGCGAGCAGGCGGCGGATATCGTCCGGGCGCGCCGAGTGCTGCACGCGGTGCAGCTGGAGCGTGAACAGGGCGGGGAGCGTGCCGGGCAGCGTGTAGGTGCGGCCGTACAGCTTGAGCGGTACGCCCTTGGGTTCCGGCTCCGCGTGCTCGGCGAAAAACGCATCGAAGTCGGCGACCTCGAGCACGTCACCCGCGTCGAGCTGGTCGTCGTGGCTGTTGGTCATCCGGCGACCACCGGCTCAGTCGTCGGGGCGCCGCACCGCGTGAAAGTGCAGCCCCAAGAAGTCTTGGCGTTCGTTTCGCCGCCGACCTCGCCCGGGGTGACCGTGCACTCCCACACGGTCCACTCGGTCTGCGAGGTGTGCCGGTAGCGCATCTTGCCGCGGGACTCCTCGCCGAGCAGGTACGCCCACGTCTCGTCGACGTACAGCTGTCCCGGGTCCCGGGTGCCGTCGGTCGCCGCGTACAGTCCGGCGAGCTCGATCGTGGCGCCGCGCTGCATCACGTCCTGCTCGTAGTAGCCGTTGCTGTCAAACGTCGTCGTGTCGGCCGTCTCCTCGTTCTCGCCGGCGTTCAGCGTCCAGCTGGTGAGGTTGCCGAGCGTGAGGTACGTACCGGGCGCGGCGTGGTCCTCGACCTCGAAAATCCAGCCGCGCGCATCGATGGGCCGTCCCATGGGGGCGCCTCCTATTCGCTTCGGTGCTTGGTGGGGGCCGACACGTCGAGGCGGAAGTTCACGACGTGCTCGTGTCGGCCGTTGCTGTCTGGGCCCATGGGGGCCGGGGTGCCGATCGCGGCGGCGAGCACCAGCCACGTGCCGTCGGCGAGCTCGACGCCCGCGAGGCCGTGCAACTCGCTGTAGATCGCCTGCGCGCGCGTGCGCGACGTGCGCGGGTCTGGCCCGCCGCGGGTGCGCACCTGTAGGCGCACGGTGTCGTAGGCGTTGCGGGCGTCCTGCTCGCCGCCGTCGTACAGCCACAGGCCGACTGCGGCATCGGGCGTGGGCGGCATGCTCTCGATGAACAGGTCGCCGCTCGTGCCGGTCGGGTCGTAGGTGGCGTGCCCGCGGTCGTCGAGCAGGCGGGCGAGGCCGTCGAGCAGGTCAGCCACGGAGCGACCTCCGCAGCTCGGCCGCGATGATCGCGGCGCAGGTGGCGGCCTGCTCGTTGAGCGGGCCCTCGAGGTACTTCGCCGTACGGCCGGCGTCGTGCCGCCACGTCACCTCTTCGTGCTGACGCACCGCGTACACGGTGTCGTAGGACACGGCGGCCTTGAGGCTGCTCTCGTCGACGGTCGCCACCCCGGACCGCTCGAGGGTGCCCTCTTCGATGGGCACCCGCTTGCGGGACTCGGTGAGCACATGCTCGGCGGCGACGCGCAGGCCGCGCGCAGCGCCCTGCCGGGTGCCGCGCAGCACGGCCGGCCCGTTCCATCTCAGGCGGGCACGCTGGGTCATTCGCAGCTCACCTCCACCGATTCGGGCACGGGCAGCCCCGGCGCGGTGTGCTTGGCTACCGTGATCGCCCGCGTGGTCCGGCCGTCGGGCAGGGTGATGCGGGACTCGGGCGGGCACTCGAGGTCCGGGCCCGCGATGACGGTCGCCGTCGAGGTGACCTCGCGGCCCTCGCGGTCGCGGACGGTGCGCACGGTGAGCGCGACCAGCGCGGGCACGTCCTCGACCGCGGGCCCGTACGTCGGCCCGTACGCGGAGTCGCCCCGGTACGGCTCGACCTTGACGCGGTGCCGCAGCAGCCATCCGGGGACCTTCACCAGATCACCCCCGGCAGCAGGCCGGCGCGGCGCAGCACGCGGTACGCGCGCGGGGCGAGGTCCACATCGCCCGCCGCGGCGGGGGCGTCCGCCCGGCCGGACAGGGACACGGGGCCGATCGACACGCTGTCCCACCGGCCGGCCGCCCCGGTGCCGTCGTCGCCCGTCGCCTGCTGGTACTCGACCTGCGCGCACGTGGCGTCGGCGAGGGCCTGCACGATGGCGGGGTCGGTCGGCATGCCCGCGGCGTCGGTGGCGTACACGGCGCTGATCAGGGCGTCGTCTACGTCCTCCGACGCGCGAGCGAGCAGGCGTTCGGCGTCCGGCGGGGCCGGTTGCCCGGTCCACGCGGTGAGCTGTTCGGGCGTCGCGTAGACGCGGGCCACCGGTCACCCCTCCTGCGTCTTGCTGCGGGTACGGGAGCGCCCCGCGCCCTTGGGCTGCGGGGCGTTGTCGGCGCGGTCCGGCGCGGTGCCGTCCGGCTGCTCGCCGTCCGGCGCGGGCTCGGCCGGCGCGGTGTTGTGGTAGCGGCGCAGCATCATGCGGCGTCGCCTCCTTCCTTCGGTCAGGCGCCGACGGCGAGGGTGCCGACGCACACGCCCTTGTCGTCGAGGCGCTTGACCGCGTAGTGCACGTTCGTGGTGATCACGGTGGTGCGCTTGAGGATGTCGCGGTCGGTCTCGACGATCGGGCGCCGCTTGTAGAGGGCGCCGAGCGCGTTCCGCTTCATGATCAGGAACGTGCCGGCGGCGATCCGGTCGGTGACGATCACGGGCATGCCCGCGATCACACCCACCTGTCCCGTGGTGACGGGGGTCGCGGTGCCGAGCGACGCGGCGTTGATGAACTGGTCGTCGGCGAACACCTCGGCCATCTGCGCCGAGTTGATGAACAGCCCGGCGAACTCGGCCGGGTCGAACTCGTCACCGAACTTGGCGAGGGCGGGCACGATCGCGTTGGACCATCCCAGCTTCGCGACGGTGTCCGCGTCCGGGCCGTTGATGGTGATGGTGTACGGGGTGCCGCCACCCTGCGCGGTCTCGTTGGCCTGCGCCTGGGCGATCAGGGCGGCGTCCACCTTGCGCGCGGCCAGGATGCCGAACTGGCGCTGCGCCTCGTCGCGCGGGTCGCCGAGCGCGGTCAACAGGGCCGTGTCGGTGATCTCGACCGCCTTGCCGGCCTCCTTGATGGTGGCCGAGCTCGCGCTCTGCGTCATGGCCTCGGGGGTCATGGCGACGGCCTCGGCCAGGTCGTCGAGCTCGCCGAGCGCGCCCCACTTGGGGAAGTTGATGGTGTCGCCGGGCTGGCCGACAAGGGTGTCGTCGGTCTGCACGGCGGCCGAGTTGAGCACTCGAGCGGCGCCGGTGAAACGGGCCTGAGCCAGATCGGCCCACACCTCGGGGACGATGAGATTCGCTGCGGTGGTCTCGGCCACGGTGGGCCCTCCTTACGTGAATGCCGGCGCGGTCGCCGGGCGGTCTGCGGTGGTCGCCCGGCGGGCGCCGGGCGTCACGATCCGGCGAGGCGCCGGTACGTGTCGGGGTCGGACTGCATGAGCGCGACGCGCTGCGCGTACGTCATGGCGGCGAACTGCGCAGGCGTGATCTCCGCGGCGCCCCCGCCCCCGGCGAACTCGGCTCCCGTGCGGGCGGGCCCGGCGGGGGCCTGCTGGCGCGGTGCCTGCTGCTGGGCGGCGAGGCGCGGGTTCGCCTCGACCGCGGCCGTGATCGCGGCCTTGATGGCGTCGGTGTCGGCCGGGTCGAGGTCGGCGACGGCGGCGGCGAACGCCCGGCTGTCGAGCAGGGCGTCGGGGTCGGCACCCGCGGCCGGCGCGGCGCGGTACACGGCGAGCTCGACGGCGGTCTGTCGGGCCCGGGCCTGCTCGGCGGCGAGCTGCTGCGCGAGCTGGTCGGGGTCCGGGGCCTGGTCGTCGTCGACGATGCCGAGCGCTCGGCCGATCTGCTGCGCGAGCTCGCGCTTGGCTTCCTCGGCGGCGCGCTGCTTGGCCGTGGTGCGCTGCTTGCCCGCCTCGCGGCGGGCCTCGGCGAGCTCGGCCTCGAGCCGTGCGATGCGGGCCGCGGCGGCGTCGTCGCCCTGCTGCTGCCCGGTGCCGTCCTGCTGCTGGCCGTTCGGCGGCGCGGTCGCGGCCGGGTCCTGCCC
>JADGHA010000322.1 GCA_019689695.1 Micromonosporaceae bacterium
CTCCCGGCCAGCTTCGCCGGCCGGGAGGCGCCGTCATCTCCAGAAGCGGTATGCCGACCCGGAACACCGGCCAGGGACGGCATGCGGCAGGCTTTACCCATGGCTGAGGGCCCCGTTGCCGTGGAGAGCTGGTACGACAGCGACATCGACCACGTGATCATCACCGAGGAGCAGATCCGGGACCGGATCACCGAGCTGGCCAAGCAGGTCGCCGCCGACTACGCCTCGGTCGACCGGCTGCTGCTGGTCTGCGTCCTCAAGGGCGCGGTCATGTTCATGGCCGACTTCGCCCGTGCGCTGGGCCGGTGCGGCACACCGGTCGAGCTGGAGTTCATGGCGATCTCCTCGTACGGGCAGGGTGCCACCTCCTCCGGCGTGGTGCGCATCCTCAAGGACCTGGACCGCGACATCGCCGGCCGCCAGGTGATCGTGGTGGAGGACATCGTCGACTCCGGCCTGACCCTGTCCTGGCTCCTGAAGTACCTGGAGAGCCGGTCCCCCGGCTCGGTCGAGGTGGTCGCGCTGTTCCGCAAGCCGGACGCGGTCAAGGTGCCGGTACCTGTCCGGTACGTCGGATTTGACATAGCCAGCGAGTTCGTGGTCGGGTACGGTCTGGACTTCGCCGAGCGGTACCGCGAGATGCCGTACGTCGGCGTGCTCAAGCCGGAGGTGTACACCCGCAGCCTGCCATGACCCCTAAGCTGGGAAAGTCCATAGTTTAAGCTGTTAGCGATAGCTGCCTGGTATGTCCGCTTTCGCTAGTCAGGCATGGATGCCGACCGCCAGAGGGTCGGCGTCACGGTGTACCTTCGAATGACCGAAGGCGCGGGGAAACAGGCGCCCCGGTGCCGCGCCGGAAGACAAGGGCCGGCGCGGCGGCCGCGCAGTCATGCCCGCGGCGGGCACAGCAAACGGTCTCCGACGGCGAGCAGGAGGGGTCCGGGCGCCGGAGGCGCTCGACAACAAGCATGGAACGTACGCGTTTGTTCCGCCGACCGCTGGTCTGGGTCTTTATCGTGGCCATCGGCGCTGTCGCGCTGTTTACGCTGTTCAACGGTGGTGACAGTTACCAGAAGGTCGACACCTCGGTCGTCCTGGACCAGATCAACAACAAGGGCGGAATAGAGAAGCTCACCATCAAGGACAAAGAGCAGACGATCCAGCTCCAGTTGGCCACCCGGGGCCGGTTCGAGGGCACCGAGACCGACAAGATCCAGGCCCAGTACCCGGCGCAGGCCACCGACGAGGTCTTCACCCAGATCACCAACGCCCGGTCCGCCGGCCGGATCACCGGCCCGGTCAACACCGAGGTGTCGCAGGACAGCATCTTCCTCAGTCTGCTGGTCAACCTGCTGCCGGTCGCGGTGCTGGTGATCCTGCTGCTGTTGTTCATGTCGCAGATGCAGGGCGGCGGCTCGCGGGTGCTCAACTTCGGCAAGTCCAAGGCCAAGTTGATCTCCAAGGACATGCCGAAGACCACGTTCGCCGACGTGGCCGGCGCGGACGAGGCGGTCGAGGAGCTGCACGAGATCAAGGACTTCCTGCAGAACCCCGCCAAGTACCAGGCGCTCGGCGCGAAGATCCCCAAGGGCGTCCTGCTGTTCGGCCAGCCCGGCACCGGCAAGACGCTGCTGGCCCGCGCGGTCGCCGGTGAGGCCGGCGTCCCCTTCTACTCCATCTCCGGCTCGGACTTCGTGGAGATGTTCGTCGGCGTCGGCGCCTCCCGTGTCCGCGACCTGTTCGAGCAGGCCAAGTCGAACGCCCCGGCGATCGTCTTCGTGGACGAGATCGACGCGGTCGGGCGGCATCGCGGCGCCGGCCTGGGCGGCGGGCACGACGAGCGTGAGCAGACCCTCAACCAGCTGCTGGTCGAGATGGACGGCTTCGACACCAAGGGCGGGGTCATCCTGATCGCCGCCACCAACCGCCCGGACATCCTGGATCCGGCGTTGCTGCGGCCTGGCCGCTTCGACCGGCAGATCGCGGTCGACACCCCGGACATGGAGGGCCGCAAGGCGATCCTGCGGGTGCACGCCAAGGGCAAGCCGTTCGCCCCCGACGTCGACCTCGACGCTGTCGCCCGGCGCACCCCCGGGTTCACCGGTGCCGACCTGGCGAATGTCATCAACGAGGCCGCGCTGCTCACCGCCCGTAACAACAAGCGGGCCATCACCAACGAGTTCCTGGAGGAGTCGATCGACCGGGTGGTCGCCGGCCCGCAGCGGCGTACCCGGGTGATGAGCGACAGCGAGAAGAAGATCACCGCGTACCACGAGGGTGGGCACGCCCTGGTCGCCTGGGCACTGCCGCACGCCGCTCCGGTGCACAAGGTGACCATCCTGTCCCGCGGCCGGTCCCTCGGGCACACCCTGGTGCTGCCGACCGAGGACAAGTACACCCAGACCCGGGCCGAGATGATCGACACCCTCGCCTACGCGCTGGGCGGGCGGGCCGCCGAGGAGCTGGTCTTCCACGAGCCCACCACGGGCGCCGGCAACGACATCGAGAAGGCCACCGCGCTGGCCCGGGCCATGGTCACCCAGTACGGCATGAGCTCCAAGCTGGGCGCGGTGAAGTACGGCACCAACACCGACGAGCCGTTCCTCGGCCGCAACTACGGCCACGAGCGGGACTACTCCGACTCGGTCGCCGCGGAGATCGACGCCGAGGTGCGCGCCCTGATCGAGCTGGCTCACGACGAGGCCTGGGAAATCCTCGTGGAGTACCGCGACGTGCTGGACAACCTGGTGCTGGAGCTGATCGAGAAGGAGACCATCTCCCAGGCCGACATGGCCCGGATCGCGGCCCGGGTGCAGAAGCGGCCGCCCATGGCCCCGTACAACGGGTTCGGCAAGCGCCGGCCCTCCACCGAGCCGCCGGTGCTCACCCCGGCCGAGAAGGAGAAGCTCAAGGCGCAGGCCGAGGCGGACGGTGTGCAGGCCACGGTGGGCGGGGGCGGCGGCAACTCGGCGCCGAGCGCCAACGTCAACCAGGCGTCGAACTCGGACGGCACCCACTGAGCGAGGAGTTTCCCATCGACGGGTCGGCGACCGAGCCGGACGGCGTGGGGGAGGAGCTGGACTACCTCGCCGCCCGGCTGGTGAGCGGGCGGACCACCGGCGTGCCGGTGGAGCAGGCGGTCGATCTGGGGCGCATCGAGAAGGCGGTCCGCGAGATCCTGATCGCGGTGGGCGAGGATCCGGACAGGGATGGCCTGGTCCGTACGCCTGCCCGGGTCGCCCGCGCCTACGCCGAACTCTTCGCCGGGCTGCGGGTCGATCCGAAGCAGGTGCTCACCACCGTCTTCGAGGCCGAGCACGAGGAGATGGTGCTCGTCCGCGACATCGAGGTGTTCTCGCTCTGCGAGCACCATCTCCTGCCGTTCCGCGGCGTGGCGCACATCGGGTACATACCTGGTACCTCCGGCCGGATCACCGGACTCTCCAAGCTCGCCCGGCTGGTCGAGGTGTTCGCGCGCCGGCCACAGGTGCAGGAGCGGCTCACCTCACAGGTCGCCGACCTGCTCATGGAGCAGTTGGACGCGCGCGGCGTGATCGTCGTCCTTGAGTGCGAGCACATGTGCATGGCGATGCGGGGCATCCAGAAGGCCGGGGCGAAGACTGTCACCTCCGCGGTGCGCGGGCTGTTCCACTGCGACGAGAAGTCCCGGTCCGAGGCGATGAGCCTCATCATCCGCTAGCCGGGCCCTCGGGCAGCGGCCACCGCGGCGAGCCAGCCGCCGGCGGCCCTTACCGCGAGATGGCCAGCAGGCCGATGCCGGCGCACAGCAGCACCACCGAGGCCAGGCACACGCTGGCGCCCAGGATGGGGGTCCGGTCCACCTTGCCGCCGGGCGGCGCCGGGAAGACCAGACCGATGGCGAGGAAGCCCGCCCCGAACGCGGCCGCCGGCATCACCAGCCCGCACAGCGGCAGGTAGAGCGGGGTCTCGCTGGATATCGACAGCACGACGAGCTGCGCCACCAGGACAAGGAACGCCAGCGGCCCGTACACGAAGAGGTTTCGCAGCCGGGGCGGCAGGGCGGCCAACCCGGACGGCCCGCCCAGCACGAGCGCGTCGGCCTCGTCCACCATGGCCCGGGTGCGCCGCAGCGCGTCGAGCACGCCGGCTGGGCCGCCGCCGACCGGCTGCGGCTGCGGCGCAGCGCCGCCGGGCACCGGCACGCCGAGGCGGGGCCACTCCCGCTGCTGGAGCGCCAACCGCTCGCGTACGTAAGCGAGCTCACCCCGGGCGGCCTGGATCGCCGCCTGCCGCTCGGCGGCGGCGGTGGCCGCGTCTTGGCGGACCGCGGCCAGCCGCCGGGTGGCGGCCAGGTACTCCTGCCAGGCCTGCTCCATCTACCGCACCGTTTTTGTGAAGGGCACGATCACCGTGCTCTGCCCGGTCCGCCGGTCGTAGAAGAGGGCCCGGTTGGGCCGCGGTCGCCACTGCATCGGCCGGCCGACCAGCAGATCGACGTCGCCCGCGGGAAGGTTCAGGAAGACCAGGCCGGCAACATCCGCCCTGCCGGCGGCACCGCCGGTCTGCTCGGTGAACCGGCGCATGCCACGCCACCAGGCGACCAGGTGGGCGCCGTGTGCCGGGCCGTCCCGAACCAGTGCGCGGAGCCGGTCGTACGGCGGGTCGCCGGCCGCCTCCATGCCGAACGCGACCAGGTACCCGGGCCGGGTCGGATCGAGGTCGCTGGCGAGCCGCGCCGCGTCGGTGGTGATCGTCGGGTGGCCCGCCGCGCGCAGGTCGGCGACCAGCTTGCGCGCTACCGGGTTGGCGGCGACCACCAGCGACGCGATCAGGAAGTGGACCGTGCCGGGCTCATGCTGGGCGGCCAGGCTGCGGGCGGCCGCGTCGAGCACGTCGACGGCCGCCTCGCTCGGCCCGAGTACGGCCAGGTGGCTGCCGGGCGTGGTGTCCACCGGGAAGGTGGCGGTGGTCATCGCCACGTCGACCGTCCGGCCGATCAGCATGGCTCGGCGTTCGCCACCGGGCTTGAGGCCCTGGAACACCGGATCGTCCGCGAGATGGTGGTGGGCGCTCCCCTCGAACACGATGGGCGGCTCCGCGTCGATCACCCGCCGCCACAGCTGGAGGCGCAGCTCGGCGAGCGTATCCCGATCGGGGTACGGGTCCGGGAACTGGACCAC
>JADGHA010000323.1 GCA_019689695.1 Micromonosporaceae bacterium
TTGGCGTTGAAGTAGTTGGCCTCGGGGTGGTGCACCACGATGGCGTCCGTGGACTGCTCCGGCACCAGCTGGAACTCCTCCGACAGCTGCACACCGATCCGGTCTGCGCCGAGCAGGTCGACCACCTTCGCCCGGTCCTCCAGGTCCGGACACGCCGGATAGCCGAACGCGTACCGGCAGCCGCGGTAGGCGGTCCGCAGCAGCCCGGCCAGGTCGGCGGGGTCGTCGTCGGCCACCGTACGCCCGCCCGAAAGCACCAGCTCCGACCGGATCCGCCGGTGCCAGTACTCGGCCAGCGCCTCGGTCAGCTGCACGGACAGCCCGTGCACCTCCAGGTAGTCCCGGTACGCGTTGCGGGCGAACAGCTTGGCCGTGTACTCGCTCACCGGCTGGCCGATCGTCACCAGCTGGAGGGCCACCACGTCGAGCTGCTCACCGCGGGGGCGGAAGAAGTCCGCCAGGCACAGCCGCCGCTCCTGCCGCTGCCGCGGGAACGTGAACCGGGCCCGCTCGCTGTGCCCGTTCTCGTCCAGCACCACCAGGTCGTTGCCTTCGGAGTACGCCGGGAAGTAGCCGTAAACGACCGCGGCCTCCAGCACCTGGTCCGCGGTGAGGCGGTCCAGCCAGTACCGCAGCCGGGGCCGTCCCTCGGTCTCCACGAGCTCCTCATAGGAGGGCCCGTTGCCGCCGCGCGTCCCCCGCAGGCCCCACTGGCCGAGGAAGGTGGCCCGCTCGTCCAGCATCGCCGCGTACTCGGCAAGGGGGATGCCGCGCACGACGCGCGTGCCGAAGAACGGAGGCCGCGGGACCTCGACGTCGACGGCGACGTCCGAGCGGACGCTGGCATCGGTGAGCTCGGGCAGCGACTCGGCGACGATGGCGCGGTGCCGCGCCCGGCGCGCGCGGCGGGCGGCCAGGGCCGCCTCCCGGGACTCGTCGACGACGACGCCGTCGCCGCGCTTGGCCGCCATCACCCGGTCCATCAGGGACAGCCCTTCGAAGGCGTCGCGGGCATAGTGCACCTCGCCGCTGAACATTGCGCGCAGGTCGTCCTCCACGTAGGAGCGGGTGAGCGCCGCCCCGCCCAGCAGGACCGGCCACCGCTCGGCGACGCCGCGGCGGGTCATCTCCTCCAGGTTCTCCTTCATGATGACCGTGCTCTTCACCAGCAGGCCGGACATCCCGATGGCGTCCGCCCGGTGCTGTTCCGCGGCGTCCAGGATCGCGCTGATCGGCTGCTTGATGCCGAGGTTGATCACCTCGTAGCCGTTGTTGGACAGGATGATGTCCACCAGGTTCTTGCCGATGTCGTGCACGTCGCCCTTCACCGTGGCGAGCACGATGCGTCCCTTGCCGGCCTCCTCGGTCCGGTCCATGTGCGGCTCGAGGTAGGCCACCGCGGCCTTCATCACCTCGGCCGACTGGAGCACGAACGGCAGCTGCATCTGGCCGGAGCCGAACAGGTCGCCGACGGTCTTCATGCCGTCCAGCAGGATGTCGTTGATGATCGCCAGCGCCGAGCGGGACTCCAGCGCCGAGGACAGGTCCGCCTCCAGGCCGTTGCGCTCGCCGTCGATGATGCGCCGCTTGAGCCGCTCCTCCAGCGGCAGGGCGGCCAGCTCCTCGGCCCGGCTGGCCCGCGCCGACGCGGCGTCCACGCCCTGGAAGAGCTCGATGAACCGCTGCAGCGGGTCGTAGCCGGGGCGCCGGCGGTCGTACACCATGTCCAGCGCCACCTGGCGCTGCTCCTCCGGGATCTTGGACATCGGCAGGATCTTGCTGGCGTGCACGATCGCGCTGGTCAGCCCGGCCTGGACGCACTCGTGCAGGAAGACCGAGTTGAGCACCTGCCGGGCCGCCGGGTTCAGGCCGAAGGAGACGTTGGAGATGCCCAGCGTGAAGTTGACCCCCGGGTACCGCCGGGCGATCTCGCGGATCGCCTCGATCGTCTCCAGCGCGTCCCTACGGGTCTCCTCCTGCCCGGTCGAGATGGGGAAGGTCAGGCAGTCGACCAGGATGTCCGAAAGGCGCATTCCCCACCGGCCGGTGAGGTCCTCGATCAGCCGGGTCGCCACCCGCACCTTCCACTCCGCGGTCCGGGCCTGGCCGTCCTCGTCGATGGTGAGCGCGACCACGGCGGCGCCGTGCTCCCGGACCACGGGCATGACGCGGGCGTAGCGGGACGTGGGCCCGTCGCCGTCCTCGAAGTTGACCGAGTTGACCACGCAGCGGCCGCCGAGCATCTCCAGCCCGGCCTCGATCACCGCGGGCTCGGTGGAGTCCAGCATGATCGGCAGGGTGGATGCGGTGGCGAACCGGCCGGCCAGCTCGCGCATGTCGGCCACGCCGTCGCGGCCCACATAGTCCACGCACAGATCGAGCATGTGCGAGCCGTCCCTGGCCTGCCCGCGCGCGATCTCCACACAGGCGGACCAGTCCTCGGCCAGCATCGCCTCCCGGAACGCCTTGGAGCCGTTGGCGTTGGTCCGCTCCCCCACCATCAGGACGCTGGCGTCCTGCCGGAACGGCACGTGGTGGTAGATGGAGGAGACGCCGGGCTCGACCTGCGGATCCCGCGGCGCGCGCACCGCGACGCCGCCGGGACCGCTGCGCAGCCGCTCGCAGACCGCCCGGATGTGTTCCGGGGTGGTGCCGCAGCAGCCCCCGACGAGAGCCGCGCCGTACTCCTGGACGAAGCTCTCCAGCGCGGTAGCCAGCTGGTCGGGTGTGAGCGGGTAGTACGCGCCGTCCGCGGTGAGCTCCGGCAGCCCGGCGTTGGGCATCACGGACAGCGGTACGCGCGCGTGCTGCGACAGGTAGCGCAGGTGCTCGGTCATCTCGGCCGGGCCGGTGGCGCAGTTCAGCCCGACCAGGTCGATGCCGAGCGGCTCCAGCGCGGTCAAGGCCGCACCGATCTCGCTACCCAGCAGCATGGTCCCGGTGGTCTCCACGGTCACGTGGCAGATCAGCGGCACGTGGCACCCGGCCGCCGCCATCGCCCGGCGCGCGCCGATTACGGCGGCCTTGCACTGCAGCAGGTCCTGGCAGGTCTCCACGATGAGCGCGTCCACGCCGCCGGCGAGCAGGCCGGCGGCGTTCTCCTGGTACGCGTCGCGCAGCCGGGCGTACGGGACGTGGCCCAGGGTCGGCAGCTTCGTGCCGGGGCCGATCGAGCCGAGGACGAAGCGGGGCTGCTGCGGTGTGCTGGCGGCGTCCGCCGCCGCGCGCGCGATCCGGGCCCCTGCCTCGGAGAGTTCGGCGATACGGTGCTCGATGCCGTACTCGCCGAGGTTGCCCAGGTTCGCCCCGAACGTGTTGGTCTCCACGCAGTCGGCCCCGGCCTCGAGGTAGGCGTCGTGCACCGCGCGGACCACGTCCGGCCGGGAGACGTTGAGCACCTCGTTACAGCCCTCGTAGCCCTGGAAGTCATCCAGGGAGAGGTCTGCCGCCTGCAGCATGGTCCCCATCGCCCCGTCGGCGATCAGGGTCCGGTCAGACAGCGCATCCAGCAGCGAAGGGCGCGAGGTCGGCACGACATCAGGCTAGTGGCTCGGCCGCCCGCGGCGGCCATCCGTTGGGATCAACTCCCCAGACTGTGATGGAGGCCGCATGCCGGCCGAAGACCTGACGGATACGCAGCGTCACGCGGTCGGTCGCCGAGCCCTGCGCAGCCCAGGCACGTAGGCTGGCGTACGTGACCGAGTTCGACGGACTCCCCGTGCTTCGCTCCCCGGTGGCCATCGCCGCCTTCGAGGGCTGGAACGACGCCGCGGACGCCTCCACGGCCGCGGTCGACCACCTGGAACAGGTCTGGGAGGCCCGCCAGGTGGCCACGATTGACCCGGAGGAGTTCTACGACTTCCAGGTCAGCCGGCCGACGGTCACCATGACCGACGGCGAGACGCGGCGCATCGAGTGGCCCGTCACCCGGTTCTCGGTCGCCACCCCGCCCCGGGCGGCACGCGACGTGGTGCTCATCCGCGGCATCGAGCCCAGCATGCGCTGGCGCACCTTCTGCGGGGAGCTGCTGGAGATCTGCCACAGCCTGGAGGTCAACCAGGTCGTGCTGCTCGGCGCGCTGCTCGCCGACGTCCCGTACACCCGGCCGCTGCCGATCAGCGGCAGCGCCTCCGACCCGGACGCGGTGCAGAAGTACCAGCTCATCCCCACCCGGTACGACGGACCGACCGGGATCGTGGGCGTGCTGCACGAGGCCTGCACGCGTGCCGAGCTCGAGGCGGTCTCGTTCTGGGTGCACGTGCCGCACTACGCGAACAACCCACCCTGCCCGAAGGCCACGCTGGCGCTGCTGCACCGGGTGGAGGAGGTGCTTGACCTGCCGGTGCCCACCGCCGACCTGGCCGAGGAGTCGGCCGAGTGGGAGCGGCGGGTGCGGGCCGCCGCCGAGCAGGATGCCGAGCTCGCCGAGTACGTGCGGGAGCTGGAGGAACGGGTGGGCGACACCGGCATCCAGCCACTCACCGGTGACGAGATCGCCCAGGAGTTCGAGAAGTACCTGCGCCGCCGGGGCGGCTCGGCCGGCCCCACCGCCGGCGCCTGGTAGGCCGCCCGCTGCGCCCCGGTCCGGGCTGGCTTGACAGCCACTATTCACTGAGCGAATAGTGGCTCGAGTGTCGATGAGCTTCCTCATCCTGGGCCTGCTGTGCGCGGGTCCGCGGCACGGCTACGACCTCAAGCGTGCGCACGACCAGCGCCTGCCCCAGGCGAAGCCGGCCGCCTTCGGGCAGGTCTACGCCACCCTCGGCCGGCTGGAGCGGGACGGCCTGGTCGCGGCGACCGGGCACGACCGGGCCGGGGGTCCGGACCGCACCGCCTACTCGATCACCGACCGGGGACGGCAGGCGCTGGACGCCTGGCTCGACACGGTCGAGCCGCCCGCTCCGCACGTGACCAGCGCCTTGCTGACCAAGGTGACGGTGGCACTGCTCGCCGCCGGGGAGCAGCGCGCCCGGAGGTACCTCGCCGCCCAGCGGCAGGCACACACCGCCCGGCTGCGCGAATACACCCGGCTGAAGACCCGCCCGGGCATCGCGTTCGCCGACCTGATCGCCGCCGACTACGCCATCGCCCACCTCGACGCCGACCTGCGCTGGCTGCACACCACGCTGGACCGCGTCGCCGCC
>JADGHA010000324.1 GCA_019689695.1 Micromonosporaceae bacterium
AACCAGCCACGACCACGACCAGACCGACCACGAGGCCGTCAAACCCCGACTGCTTCATGGTCAACGCGCCACCCGCAGCCACCCCGGCCGCGAACAACCATCCGATCGCGCCCACCCGCCGCCACCACAACGCCGCCGCCACGGCCGCCGTGGCGAACACGCTCGCGGGCAGCTCGCCGTTGAACGTGAACCCCTCGGTGTGCGGAGCGACACCCACCACCGCGTACACCGCAGCCGCCGCGACCCCGCACGCCCGGCCGAGCAGCAGCCAGCCGATGAGTCCTATGAAGACAGTGAGGGCGACGCCGCTGAGCACGGCAGCCAACCGGATCGTCCACTGCCCATCACCGATGGCCAGCAACATCCGGTACGCCAGGATGAGCCCCTGTGGACGATCGATCCACGCGTCGTCGTCGTACAGCCGACCGCCACGCGCCCATTGCTGCGCGACGTACGCGAACCCACCCTCGTCGATGCTGACGCCGGTCCAGATGAACGGCAACCGCAGCCCGGCGGCGACGACGGCGGCACCGCATATCGCAGCGACGGCAAGCGCGGTCGGGTTGGACGGCCGGCGAAACATCGCCGCCGACCATACCCGACGGGTCTGGAAGCCGTGCTTCAAACCAGGGGCGTCAACAGTGGCCACGGGACTCTCCACTCGCCACCGGCTGTGGCGATCGTTGCCGAGGCGGCGAGCTGGCCGCCCAGACCGGCGACCGCGCCAGATGTGACAGCGGCCGGTGCCGCCGCCACGCCATCACGCAGAACCCGATCACGAGCGCGGTCATCGCCAGCGCACCGGGAAAGCGGGTAAGCCGGGCCACTCCTGTCCCATCCGGCAGGACGAGAAAGCAGATCACCGCGCAGGGGGCGGCGAACCATTGGATCCGGCTGGCGGTCGCGGCGAGTATGGCCAGCGGCCAGATCGCGTACCACGGCTGGAACACCGGCCCGAGCGCGACGGTGGCCGCGAGGGCGAGCCCCGCGCCGTAGTGGGCGTCGCGGGGTGGGGTCTGCCACCACAGCACCACCAGCACTACGGCGAGCGTGACCATACCGAGGACGCGGGTGACGGGGACGGCGTCGAAGTGCGCGCCGAACAGCCGTCCGGCGTACTCGATCGTCTGGCCTACGGCCGTCGACGGAGAGGTCCACAGCACCGTGTCCTCGCTGTACTTCAGCGCGCCGACCCATCCGAAGCCGAGCCCGGATCCGAGCGTGACACCGAACACGGCCGCGAGCGCGCCGCCCACGACGAAGCTGCCCTCGCGGACCAGCGCGCGAACCGGATGGGGCCCGACGGCCGCGGCCAGCGCCGCGAACGGCACCACGACCACAGCTGTCGCCTTCACCAGTACGGCCAGCCCGAGCAGGGCGCCGCCCCCGACCAGATGCCACCGCGTGCGCGGTGAGACGAGGGCGAGTCCAGCGACCATCAAGCCGATCATCAGGGCGTCGTTGTGCGCGCCGGACACCAGGTGTACGCCGACGAGGGGACAGGCCAGGGCCAGCCAGAGGGCCCGACTCTCCGGCACCCCGCACCGCTTGGCCAGCACCGGCAGGGACACCGCGGCGAGGCCGACACCGACCAAGGCGACCATCCGCAGCAGCACGATCGTTACTGACAATGACCCGCCGACTGTGGCCGCGGCGCCGGCGATCAGCACGAAGAGCGGGCCGTACGGTGCCGGTGTGTCGCGCCAGACCGGCGAGACCGTGTCCAACCACTGGCAGGGCAGGTCCGCCGCGCTGACGTCATACGGATTGTGCCCGGCCGCGTACACATCGCCCTGGCAGGCGTAGGAGTAGACGTCCCGGCTCTCCAGCGCCGGCGCGACCAGCAACGGCAGCAACCACAGGCCGGCCGTCACGTACGCCCAGCGCGTGGACGGCACCCGGTCGCGCGCCGCCCACCAGGCGCCGGTCATCAGCGCGGTGCCGATCAGCCAGCTGATCAGGATCACCGGAGCGTGCTCGGCGTTCCAGACCCGGACCGGGGGCACCTGCAGCTGCGGCCGGGCGCCGCCGAGGTAGGCGGCGACGGAGAGCAGCGCGGCGCCGGCCAGACCGGCGTACCTGACGAGACGGACCTGGGGCACGCCGGCTATTGTCGCGTACCGCAACGGGACGCCTCCGGGCATACCCGGCCGAATGGCCCGCACGAGCGCCGCAATTCCGATGGCCCGGCGTCGCATGGCGGTGTCAGCCATGGAACACCCGCTCCATGGCGGCGCGGGCGCGGCGGGTGGTGCGCAGGTAATGGTCCAGGAACCGTCCGTGGTCGGTCTCGCCCAGCAGGCGGGCCACCCCGGCCAGCTCCACGCCCTGCCGGGGCAGCTGGTCGCCGGCCCGGCCGCGGACCAGGGTGAGCGCGTTGCGCACCCGCGAGGCGAGCGTCCAGCCGGCGGCCAGCGCCTCCGCGTCCGCCGCGCCGACCAGGCCGGCGTCGCGCGCCGCCGCCAGCGCGTCGAGGGTACGGGTGGTGCGCAGGCCGCGCACCTGATGGCCGTACCGGAGCTGGAGCAGCTGCACCGTCCACTCCACATCGGACAATCCACCCCGGCCCAGCTTGGTGTGCGTGGCGGAGTCCGCGCCGCGCGGCAGCCGCTCAGTCTCCACCCGCGCCTTGATCCGGCGGATCTCGGTGACCTGCTCCCGGGTCAACCCCGCCTTCGGGTACCGGATCCGGTCGGCGAGCGCGAGGAACCGCTCGCCCAGCCCGGCGTCCCCGCACACGTAGCGGGCGCGCAGCAGCGCCTGCGCCTCCCACACCCTCGACCACCGTGCGTAGTACTGCACGTACGCATCGAGGCTGCGCACCAGCGGCCCCTGCCGCCCCTCCGGGCGCAGGTCCGCGTCCACGCCGACCGGCGGATCCGGGGCGGGCATACTGAGCAGCCGGCGCAGCTCCTCCGCGATCGCGTGCGCCGCGCCGCTGGCCGCGTCCCCGGGCATGCCCGGCGGCGCCTCGTACACGAACAGCACGTCCGCATCCGAGGAGTAGCCCATCTCGTACCCGCCCAGCCGGCCCATGCCGACGATGGTGAACCGCAGCTCGGGCACTGCGCCGGCCGCGGCGCGGGCCACCTGCAGCGCGGCGGCGAGCGTGGCATCGGCCACATCGGACAGCGCGTCGCCCACAGTGGACACGTCGAGCGGGTGTGGCGGGGCGAGGGTGCCTGCGGTGCCGAGCACGTCGGCGGCGGCGAGCCGGAACAGCTCGCGCCGGCGAAGCGCGCGGACCGCGGCGATGGCGGCCTCCGGCTCCACCGCGGACTCCAGGTGCCGGGCCGCAGCGGCGGCGAAGCCGTGGCGCAGTACCTCCGCCGGGCGCGCGGCGAGCTCATCGTCGTCCGCCAGCAGCCGCAGCGCCTCCGGATCGCGGGTCAGCAGGTCGACGACGTACCGGGACAGGCCCAGCTGCCGGGCCAGCCGCAGCGCCACCGGACCCTCGTCGCGCAGCAGGCGCAGGTACCACGGCGTACTGCCCAGCTTCTCGGAGACCTGCCGGTAGGCGAGCAGACCACGGTCGGGCTCGGGGGCGTCGGCGAACTCCTCCAGCAGTACGGGCAGCAGGGTGCGCTGGATCGCCGCGGTGCGCGACACCCCGCCGGTGAGTGCCTGGATGTGTCGCAGGGCGCCGGGCGGGTCGGCGAAGCCGAGTACCTCCAACCGCTTCTGTGCCTCGGCCGGGGTCAGCCGCAGCGACTCGGCCGGCACCCGGGCCACCGCCTCCAGCAACGGCCGGTAGAGCAGCTTGGCGTGCAGCCGGCGTACCTCCGCGGCGTGCGCCACCCAGTCGGCCCGGAACGCCTCGACCGCGTCGCCGCGCGGCCCGGACGTGTACCCCATGGCGTGCGCCAGCCAGCGGACGGCGTCGGGGTTGGCGGGGACGGTATGGGTGCGCCGCAACGACTGCAGCTGCAGGCGGTGCTCGACCGAGCGGAGGAAGCGGTACCCGCGGACCAGCGCCTCGCCGTCGGCGCGGCCCACGTACCCGCCGGAGACCAGCGCCCGCAGCGCCGGCAGCGTGCCCGCCTCGCGCAGCGACTCGTCGCCGCGGCCGTGCACCAGCTGCAACAGCTGGACGGCGAACTCGATGTCGCGCAGCCCGCCCGGCCCGCGCTTGATCTCGCGGTCCAGCTCGGCCTGCGGCACGTTGTCGAGAATGCGCCGCCGCATGGCGCGCACGTCCTCCACCGCCTCCGGCCGCTCCGCGGCCTGCCACAGCAGCGGCTGCAGCGCGTCCAGCCACTCCCTGGCCAGCACGGTGTCCCCAGTGGCCGGTCGTGCCTTGAGCAGCGCCTGGAACTCCCAGGTACGCGCCCAGCGGCGGTAGTACGCCAGGTGGCTGGCGAGGGTGCGCACCAGCGGCCCGCGGCTGCCCTCCGGGCGCAGCGCGGCGTCCACCGGCCAGGCGACCTGCCCGCAGATCTCGATCAGCCGGGTGGCGACCGCGGTGGCCGCGGGCAGGTCCTCGTCGCCGCGGGCGACGAAGATGACATCCACATCGGACACATAGTTGAGCTCGCGGCCACCGCACTTGCCCATCGCCACCACGGCCAGCCGCGGCTCGACCCCGCCGGCCCGCTCGTCCACCGCGATGCGGTAGGCGGCGGCGAGGGTCGCGTCGGCGAGCGCGGAGAGCGCGGCCATGACCTGTTCCAGGCCACGCCCGCCGGTCAGGTCCGCGGCGGCCACCCGCAGCAGTGCCCTGCGGTACGCCCGGCGCAGCCCGGCGACGGTGAGGTCGCTGGCCTCCAGCGCGCCGTCGGCGACCGGAGCCGCCCCGTCCTCCCCGCTGGCGAGCGCGCCCCACTGGCCCGGGTTGGCCACCAGGTGGTCACCGAGCGCGGAGGAGGCGCCGAGCACGGCGATGAGCCGCCGGCGCAGCCCGCTGTCCGCGCGCAGCGCCGCCATCAGGTTGGTCGGGCCCTCCCGCTCCACCATGCGGTGCAGCTGCCGCAGCGCCAGGTCCGGATCCGCGGCCCGGGACAGCGCCGTGAGCAGCTCGGCCGCGCCCTCGTCGGCCGGCTCCTGGGCCGCCTCGTCCCACAGGCCGAGCCCGACCGCCTCCCGCAGCGTCAGGCCGTACCGCGCCAGCCGCCCCGCCGCACTCGTGGGCCGGCTCACCCC
>JADGHA010000325.1 GCA_019689695.1 Micromonosporaceae bacterium
CACCCGCCTGCACCGCCGCGGCGAGCGACTGGGCGAAGTCGTCTGCGGTCTCCCCCGGCGTGCCGTAGATCAGATCCACGTTCACGTGGTCGAAGCCGGCTTCGCGCGCCTCACCCGCCGCGGCCACCGCCCGGCCCGCCGTGTGCTGGCGCTCCAAAATCGCCAGTACGCCCGGAGCGGTCGACTGCATGCCCAGGGAGATCCGGTTGTACCCGGCGGCGCGCAGCTGCTTCAGCGACTGTGGCGTGACCGACTCCGGGTTGGCCTCCGTGGTCACCTCCACGTCCGCGGCCAGCCCGAACGTGGTGTCGATCGCGTCGAGCAACCGGGCCAGGTCCTCGGCCGCCAGCAGGGTCGGGGTACCGCCGCCGACGAAGACGGTGTCCACCCGGGGCCGGGTGCCAAGGGCGCGGGCGGCGAGGCGAAGCTCGCCGAGGACCGCGTCGACGTAGCTGTCCCGACTCAACCCGGGCCCGAGCTCGGCCGCCGTATACGTGTTGAAGTCGCAGTAGCCGCAGCGGCTGGCGCAGAACGGCACATGCACGTACACCCCGAAGCCGCGCCGCCCGAGGGTGGTGAGGGCGTGCCCGGGCAGCGAGCCGTCCTTCGGGACCGGCTCGCCGTCAGGGAGTCGGCTGGGCACCAGGCCATTATCCGCGCCGTTGACCGATCACTCTCCGTGATGTTTCACGCGTCGAAAATTGGCCGACTCGGTAACTGGGTCGGCGTCGCGTCCTCGCGTACGCTGTCCCACGATCGTTGGTGGGGGTGACTGTGCGTAGGCGCACACTGCTGTCCGGAGCGGTGGCGTTCGCTGTGATCGCCGGGCTCGGGGTCTTCCTCGGGCTACGCGAGCACGGGCGGCTCGGTCTCGTGCCCTCCTGCCGGGTGGAGGCCCGCGGCACGTCCGATCCGCAATCCGGCCAGCCGCTCAAGCCGGTGACGCTCGATCCGGACCAGATGGCGAACGCGGCCACCATCGCCGCGGTCGGCATCCGGCGCAAGCTGCCGGAGCAGGCGGTCGTGGTGGCGCTGGCCACCGCGTTCCAGGAGTCCAAGCTGCGCAACCTGCGGGGTGGCGACCGGGACTCGGTCGGCCTGTTCCAGCAGCGGCCGAGCATGGGCTGGGGCACCCCGGAGCAGATCCGCGACCCGCGGTACGCCGCGGGCAAGTTCTACGACGCGCTGCGCAAGGTGCGCGGCTGGCAGCAGATGCGGGTCACCGAGGCGGCGCAGAAGGTCCAGCGCTCGGCGCACCCGGAGGCGTACCAGAAGTGGGCGGACGAGGCGATCGTGCTCGCCGCCGCGCTGTCCGGCCAGGCCGGCGGCGCGGTCGCCTGCGAGCTGCGCGGCAAGCCGGTGATCCGGGGCGTCGCCGCCGCCACGGGACTGACCGAGAGCATGACCCTGGACTGGGGCAGCCTGGACGCGGCCACCTCGGCCGACGCCGGGCAGCCCGCGCTCACCCTCGCCGTGGCCAGCGAGCGCACCGGTTGGCAGTACGCGCACTGGCTTGTCTCGCACGCCGCCGACCGCGGCGTCAAGCGGGTCCGCTTCGCCGGCCGTGAGTGGACAGTGGACGAAGGCCGCTGGAAGCGGGTGCGCAAGTCCAGCGGGGCCGCCGCCGGCCAGGTGGTCGCGGAGCTTTTCCGCGATCTTGACAAGTGACCACCGGGCCGCTGGCCGCTGGCGGATGAGAAGGGCGCCGTGCTGCCCGCAACCGGGGAGCACGGTGCCCTTCTCATCCGCCGGCTAGGTGACCCTGCGTCTTCCGTAGAGGCCGGAGACGAGTGCCACGCCGATCGCGGCGAGGAGCACCTGGATGAATACTTCGAGCCAGTCGACGCCATTGGTGTCGGCCAAACCGGCGGCGCGGGCGATGGCGGTGCCGAGCAGGGCGGCCCCGATACCGATCAGGATCGTCAGCCAGATCGGGATGGCCTGCCGCCCCGGCACGATCAGCCGCCCCAAGGCGCCGATGATCAGGCCGATGATGAGCGCAGAGATGATGCCACTGACAGTCACGGTCCCCTCCTCATCAGGGGGCTGGAACTTCCTGCGGCCCTAAGTGCCCACCGAATGGATCGGCCAAACTCCCTACGCCGATGCGTGGCAGCGCCGGGCCACCTCGCGCACCTCGGTGTCCATCCTGGAGAGCGCGAGCGGCGGCGCGGTGTCGGCGGCGGCCCGGGCGGTGCGCCGCCCGGGCCGGGAATCATCGCTTGCCGGCCCGGTCCGAAGAGTCCGATGTGGAGAGCGCGGCGATGAAGGCCTCCTGCGGCACCTCCACCCGGCCGACCATCTTCATCCGGCGCTTGCCTTCCTTCTGCTTCTCCAGCAGCTTGCGCTTGCGCGTGATGTCGCCGCCGTAGCACTTGGCGAGCACGTCCTTGCGCATGGCCCGGATGGTCTCCCGGGCGATGACCCGGCTGCCGATGGCGGCCTGGATGGGCACCTCGAACTGCTGCCGCGGGATCAGCGAACGCAGCTTCGAGGCGATGCTCACCCCGTAGTTGTACGCCTTGTCCTTGTGCACGATCGCGGAGAAGGCGTCCACCGGCTCGCCGTGCAGCAGGATGTCCACCTTGACCAGATCGGCAGCCTGCTCGCCGCTGGGCTCGTAGTCCAGCGAGGCATACCCCTTGGTACGGCTCTTCAGCTGGTCGAAGAAGTCGTAGATGATCTCGGCGAGGGGCAGCGTGTAGCGTATCTCGACCCGGTCGGTGGACAGGTAGTCCATGCCCAGCAGCGTGCCCCGCCGGCCCTGGCACAGCTCCATCACCGCGCCGACGTAGTCGTTGGGTGTCAGCACGGTGGCACGGACCACCGGCTCGTACACCGCGCTGACCTTGCCGGTCGGAAACTCGCTCGGGTTGGTCACCAGGTGCTCGGCGCCGCCCTCCAGCACCACCCGGTAGACCACGTTGGGCGCGGTCGAGATCAGGTCGAGGTCGAACTCCCGCTCCAGCCGCTCCCGGATGATCTCCAGGTGGAGCAGCCCGAGGAACCCGCAGCGGAACCCGAAGCCGAGCGCCGCGGAGGTCTCCGGCTCGTAGTTGAGCGCGGCGTCGTTGAGCTTGAGCTTGTCCAGCGCGTCGCGCAACGCCGGGTAGTCCGAGCCGTCGATCGGGTACAGCCCGGAGTAGACCATCGGCTTGGGGTCGGAGTAGCCGGACAGCGGCTGTGCGGCCGGCCGGGCGCTGATGGTGACCGTGTCGCCCACCCGGGACTGCCGCACGTCCTTCACGCCGGTCATCAGGTAGCCCACCTCACCCACGCCGAGCGCGGCGGACTTCTTCGGCTCCGGCGAGATGACCCCCAGCTCCAGCAACTCGTGCGTGGCCCCGGTGGACATCATCTTGATCCGGTCCCGGGCCTCGATCCGGCCGTCCACCACCCGGACGTAGGTGACCACACCCCGGTACACGTCGTAGACCGAGTCGAAGATCATGGCGCGCGCCGGGGCGGCCGCGTCGCCCTCCGGCGGCGGTACCTGGCGGACGATCTCATCCAGCAGGTGCGGCACGCCGGCGCCGGTCTTGCCGGAGACGCGGAGGCAGTCCTCCGGCTCGACGCCGATCAGGCGGGCCAGCTCCTCGGCGTACCTGTCCGGCTGGGCGGCCGGCAGGTCGATCTTGTTGAGGACCGGGATCACGTGCAGGTCGTTCTCCAGCGCCAGGTAGAGGTTGGCCAGGGTCTGCGCCTCGATCCCCTGCGCCGCGTCCACCAGCAGCACCGCGCCCTCGCAGGCGGCCAGGCTGCGGCTGACCTCGTACGTGAAGTCGACGTGGCCGGGCGTGTCGATCATGTTCAGAACGAACCGCTCCCCCGCCTGCTCGCCGTCGGCGACGGTCCACGGCATGCGTACCGCCTGGCTCTTGATCGTGATCCCGCGCTCACGCTCGATCTCCATCCGGTCCAGGTACTGGTCGCGCATCTGCCGGGCGTCGACCACCCCGGTGAGCTGCAGCATCCGGTCGGCCAGGGTGGACTTGCCGTGGTCGATGTGAGCGATGATGCAGAAGTTGCGGATCTTCTCCGGCTGGGTGGAACCAGGATCGAGCACGGGTGTCCGTTCTTGTCTCGTGGTCGTCTGCTCTAGTTTGGCGGTCGGGCGCCGCTTCAATGGTCCCATGCCGTCGCGCCCCGTCCCGCCACCGGTCGACTACCGGGCCACCGCGGTCCGGCCCGGCTGGGCCGAGCTGCCACCCGCGCTGCGCGAGGCGGTCGAGCAGCGGCTGGGCGGGCCGGTGACCGGTGCGGTCGTGGCCGGCGGCGGGTTCACCCGCGGCTTCGCCGCGGTGCTGACCACGGCCTCCGGCGACCGCGGCTTCGTCAAGGCCGCCGACCTGGCCGTCCAGCACCACCTCGCCGAGTGGTACTACCACGAAGTACTCGTCACCGAGGCCCTTCCTCCGGGCGTGCCCGCCCCGCGCCCCCGCTGGACGGAAACGGCGGGCGGCTGGTACGCGGTCTGCTTTGACGCGATCGACGGCGCCATGCCCCGGCTGCCGTGGCGCCCCGCCGAGCTGGCCGCCACCCTCGACGCGTGGGCGACCACCGCCGCGGCGCTGCGCGAACCACCGGCGGCTCTGGTGGACCTCGGCCTGCCCCGGCTGGCCGACCTGCTGCGGTCCGACCTGTCCTGCTGGCAGCAGGCGCCGCCGCGCGACCTGGCCCAGGTCGACGAGCTCGCCGCGCTTGAGGCAGCCTTGCCGCAGTACGTGGACACGACCGGCCTGACCCACTGCGACCTGCGCCCGGACAACGTGCTGGTGGACGGCTCGGGCGCCGCTTGGCTCTGCGACTGGAACTGGGTGTGCCACGGCGCGCCGTGGTTCGACACGGCCGGCCTGCTCATCAGCGCCTTCACCAGTGGACTGGACGCGGACCGGCTCTTCGCCGAGCACCCGACGGCGGCCGGGGCGCCCCCCGACGCGCTGGACGCCTCCCTGGCCGCACTCGCCGGCTACCTGCTCAGCCGGGCCGACGCCGACCCGGCCGACGCCTCCCCCGCGGTCCGCGCGCACCATCTCTTCAGCGGCGAGGCCGCATTGGCCTGGCTCGCCGCACGCCGCGGCTGGCCAGGCCGCTGGTCGCGTTTTGCCCGATGACTGTTGTGCCTGGTAC
>JADGHA010000326.1 GCA_019689695.1 Micromonosporaceae bacterium
CCCGGGGGGTGGGCCGGCAGGGCTGCAGGGCGGGGACGTATCCGCGTTGCCCGGTGGCCCGGCGGACACCGGGGCGGAAGACGGCTCGCCGGCTACCCAGGCGCGGCAACCGAGGACGGAGGCGTTCGGCACGTGAACCTGCTCGTCGTCGGCGCATCGCACCGTACCGCACCGGTCGGGGTGCTGGAGCGGCTGGCGGTGGCTGCGGACCAGGCTCCCAGGATCCTCGGTGAGCTGCTCGCCCAGCCGCACGTTGGTGAGGCCGTGGTGCTGTCGACGTGCAACCGGGTGGAGGTGTACGCGGCGGTCACCGCGTTCCACGGCGGCCTCGCCGACGTGTGCCGCACCCTGGCCACGCACGCCGGCTGCGCCCAGCCCGCCCTTGCCGAGCACCTGTACGTCTACTACGACGGCGCCGCCGTCGACCACGCCTACCGGGTCGCGGCCGGGCTGGACTCCATGGTGGTCGGCGAGGGGCAGATCCTGGGCCAGCTGCGCGAGGCGTACCACACGGCGACCGAGGCCGACAGCGTCGGCCGGCTGCTGCACGAGCTGATGCAGCAGGCACTGCGGGTGGGCAAGCGGGCGCGCGCCGAGACCGACCTCGACCGGGCCGGTCAGAGCGTGGTGACCGCCGCCCTCGACGTCGCCGCCCGCACCCTCCGTACTGGCCCGGATGCGGGCGCGGGAGATTGGGACACCGGCACTTTCCCGGAGTATGCGCAGGTGCTGGCCGGGCGCCCGGCGCTGGTGGTCGGGGCCGGGTCGATGGGCGCGCTCGCCGTGGCCACCCTCGCCCGGGCCGGGGCGGCCCCGCTGTCGGTGGCCAACCGCGGCGCGGACCGGGCGGCCCGGCTGGCTGGCGCGTACCAGGCGGCACCCGTCCCGTTCGACCAGGTGCCCGCCCTGCTGTCCACTGTAGACATCGTGGTGACCGCCACCGCCTCGCGGGAGCCGGTGCTCACCGCGGCGACCGTCGCCGGCTCGCTGGCCCGCCGCCGGCCGGACGCCGGCCCGCTGGTCATCCTCGACCTCGCGGTGCCCCGGGACGTGGAGCCGGCCGTGGCCGACCTGCCCGGTGTGCTGCTGGTGGACATCGACGGCCTGGCCAGGGCGTTGGACGGCGCACCGCACCTGGCCGCGGTCACCGCCGCCGAGCAGATCGTGGACGCCGAGGTGGAGGCGTTCCTCGGCTGGCTGCGCGGCACCGAGGTGGCGCCGACCGTCGCCGCGCTGCGCGCGCGGGCCGAGGACGTGGTCACCGCCGAGCTGCGCCGGCTGGCCCAGCGCCGTCCGGACCTGACCGACGAGCAGCGGGCCGAGGTTGCGCACACCATGCACCGGGTGGTGCAGCGGCTGCTGCACCAGCCGACGGTACGGGTGCGCCAGCTCGCCGCCGAGCCCGGTGGCGACCAGTACGCGGCCCTGCTGCGCGAGCTGTTCGACCTCGACGTGCCGCAGCCGCAGGCGGCCGACGACGCTCGCCGGGATCGGTCCCGGCCGGCGTTCTCGGCCGGTGAGGTCACCGACATCGGAGTCGAGGCATGACTCTCCGGTTAGGTACCCGCGGAAGCGCCCTCGCCATTGCCCAGTCGCAGACCGTGGCGGACGCGGTGTGCGCGGCCACCGGCCGGGAGGTCGCCCTGGTCGAGATCGTGACCGCGGGCGACCGGTCCAGCGCGCCGGTGCAGCGGCTCGGTCAGGGCGTCTTCGTCTCCGCGCTGCGTGACGCGCTGCTCGCCAAGGAGATCGACTTCGCCGTCCATTCGTACAAGGACCTGCCCAGCGCGCCCGCCGACGGCCTGACCGTCGCGGCCGTGCCCGAACGCGCGGACCCGCGCGACGCGCTGGTCGCCCGGGACGGCCGCACCCTGGCCCAGCTGCCGCCCGGGTCCACCGTGGGCACCGGCGCGGTCCGCCGCATCGCGCAGCTCAACGCGCTCGGCGCGGGGCTGCGGGTGGTGCCGATCCGCGGCAACGTGGACACCCGGCTGCGCAAGGTGGCCGGGGCCGAGCTGGACGCGGTCGTGCTGGCCAGCGCCGGCCTGGCCCGGCTGGGCCGGCTCGGCGAGGCGAGCGAACTGCTCGATCCGGCGCTGATGCTGCCGGCACCGGCGCAGGGTGCGCTGGCCGTGGAGTGCCGGAGCGAGGACGACGAGCTGGTCGGGATCCTCAGCGGGCTCGACCACGCACCGACCCGCGCCGCGGTCACCGCGGAGCGGGCGCTGCTCGCCGCCCTGGAGGCGGGGTGTAGTGCGCCGGTTGCCGCGCTGGCGGAGCCGGACGCAGCTGGGGAGGAGCTCTACCTGCGCGGTGCGGTGATCAGCCCGGACGGCCGCCGGGCCATCCGGCTGTCCCGCACCGGAACGCTCGCCGGCGCGTACGAGGTCGGTCAGGCGCTCGCCGCCGACCTGCTGGCCGCCGGCGCCGACACCGTACTGGGGGACGTACCGAAATGACCCGCACCCGTAAGCCAGCCGGGCGCATCGCCTTTGTGGGGGCGGGGCCCGGCGACCCGGACCTGCTCACCCGCCGCGCGCACGACGCGCTCACCGACGCCGACCACGTCATCTTCGACCGTGGCGTACCCGACTCGCTGCTCGCCGCGATCAAGAGCGAGGCCCGTTCCGAGACCGAGTTCAGCCCGGCCGAGGGGGCGCCCGGCGACGTGGCCAAGGTGCTGCTCTCCGCCGCGCGCTCCGGGCTCAACGCGGTTCACCTGGTCGCTGGCGACCCGTTCGCCCACGAGCCGGTGGTCAAGGAGGTGCAGGCGGTGGCGCGCACCGCGGTGCACTTCGAGGTCGTGCCGGGCATCGACCACGCGGGCGGGGTGGCCACCTATGCCGGGGTGCCGATGCCCGGCGTGCGGACCACCGCGGACGTGGACGATGTCGGCGCGCTGGACTTCGAGGCGGTCGCCCAGGCGGTCAACGCGCCGGGCGGCCCGCGCTCGGTGGCGCTGGCGGTGGACGCCGGCGACCTGGCCGCGGTCCGCGACGGGCTGCTCGCGGCCGGGGTGGACGGCCAGACCGCCATCGCGGTCACCGGCGACGGCACCGGCGAGACGCAGTACACCACCACCTCTACTGTGGACAGCTTCCTCACCGCGGCGCTCGGCTTCACCGGGCGCGTGGTGCTCACCCTCGGTCCGGGCGTCAGCGAGCGCGAGAAGCTGGGCTGGTGGGAGAACCGCCCGCTGTACGGGTGGAAGGTGCTGGTGCCGCGGACCAAGGAGCAGGCCGGGGCGATGAGCGCGCGGCTGCGCGGGTACGGCGCGATGCCCTGTGAGGTGCCGACCATCGCGGTGGAGCCGCCGCGCACCCCGGCCCAGATGGAGCGTGCGGTCAAGGGCCTGGTGGACGGCAGGTACGCCTGGGTTATATTCACCAGCGTGAACGCCGTGAAGGCGGTCTGGGAGAAGTTCGCCGAGCACGGCCTGGACGCGCGGCACTTCGGCGGCGTCAAGATCGCCTGTGTCGGCGAGGCGACCGCGAACGCGGTGCGCGCGTTCGGCATCCAGCCCGAGCTGGTCCCGTCCGGCGAGCAGTCCAGCGAGGGCCTGCTCGCCGAGTTCCCGCCGCACGACGAGCTGCTCGACCTGGTGGGGCGGGTCCTGCTGCCGCGCGCGGACATCGCCACCGAGACGCTCGCCGCCGGGCTCGTCGAGCGCGGCTGGGAGGTCGACGACGTGACCGCGTACCGGACCGTCCGCGCGGCGCCGCCGCCGGCCGAGATCCGCGACGCGATCAAGTCGGGCGGGTTCGACGCGGTGCTGTTCACCTCGTCCTCGACCGTGCGCAACCTGGTCGGCATCGCCGGCAAGCCGCACACCCGGACGGTGGTCGCGGTGATCGGCCCGAAGACCGCGGAGACGGCTGCCGAGTTCGGCCTGCGGGTCGACGTGCAGCCGGCGCACGCTTCCGTACCGGATCTGGTGGAGGCGCTGGCGGAGTACGCGGTCGAGCTGCGCGAGAAGCTCGCCGCCATGCCGCCCAAGCAGCGCCGCGGCTCCAAGGTGCAGGGCCCGACCGCCCTGCGGTTCCGTTGATCATGGGAAGGGCGGCGCGGGATGTCGCCGTCGTCGCTCCTTCCCTCATGATCGACTAGGAGGAGAGGGAGAGGACCATGTCGTACCCGGATGTGCGGCCGCGTCGGCTGCGCCGTACGGCCGCACTGCGCCAGCTGGTCGCCGAGACCCGGGTCGCCCCCGCCGAGCTGGTGCTGCCGATGTTCGTCCGCGAAGGGCTGACCGAGCCGCGCCCGATCGCCTCCATGCCCGGCGTGGTGCAGCACTCCCGCGACTCGCTGCGCAAGGCGGTTGCCGAGGCGGCCGCCGCGGGCATCGGCGGGGTCATGCTGTTCGGCGTGCCGCAGCAGCGCGACGAGATCGGCTCGGGCGGCACCGACCCGAACGGCATCCTCAACGTGGCCATCCGGGACGTGGTGTCCGAGGTGGGCGACTCCATCGTGGTCATGAGCGACCTGTGCCTGGACGAGTTCACCTCGCACGGGCACTGCGGAGTCCTCGCCGCGGACGGCACGGTGGACAATGACGCCACCCTGGACAGGTACGCCGAGATGGCGGTCGCCCAGGCCGCCGCCGGGACCGGCGTGGTCGGCCCGTCCGGCATGATGGACGGCCAGGTCGGCGTCATACGCCGGGCGCTGGACGCCGCCGGGTACGCCGACGTGTCGATCCTGGCCTACTCGGCGAAGTACGCGTCCGCTCTGTACGGTCCGTTCCGCGACGCGGTCGAGTCCGCGCTGCAGGGCGACCGGCGCACCTACCAGCAGGATCCGCCGAACCTGCAGGAGGCGCTGCGCGAGGTCGAGCTGGACGTGGCCGAGGGTGCGGACATCGTGATGGTCAAGCCGGCCCTGCCGTACCTGGACGTGCTGGCCGCGGTGCGCGCCGCGGTGCACGTGCCGGTCGCCGCGTACCAGATCTCCGGCGAGTACGCGATGGTGGAGGCGGCCGCGGCGAACGGGTGGCTGGACCGGGAGCGGGTGATCCTGGAGACGCTCACCTCGATCCGGCGCGCCGGTGCCCAGATCATCCTCACCTATTGGGCGATCGAGGCCGCGGGTCTGCTTCGGCGGCAGTACTGAGCGCGGCCGGC
>JADGHA010000327.1 GCA_019689695.1 Micromonosporaceae bacterium
GGGGGGCTCGCGGGGGGCGGGGGGGGGGCGGCGGGGTGGGGGGGCCCCCCCCCGCGGCCCCACGATCTACTGTGGTCAGATGGCCGGCGGAGTCCAGGCGAGCTGGATCAGGCGGGCGCCGCCGCGGCGGGTGAACAGCCAGGCCCGGCCGGGCGGCAACAGCTGCGGCTTGATGTTGCCGAACAGCGCGCCCTCCTCCTTCGGGCCGGACATCATGATGCCCGGCGAGGCCAGCTCCCGGATCCGGCTGATCACCGGATCGAACATGGCCCGGCCCGCCCCGCCGATCCGCCGGGTGAGCACCAGGTGCAGGCCGATGTCGCGGGCCTGCGGCAGGAACTCCAGCAGCGGGGCCAACGGGTTCACCGAGGCCCCGGCGACCAGGTCGTAGTCGTCGACCAGCAGGTAGACTTCCGGGCCCTTCCACCAGCTGCGATCGCGCAGCTGCTCCGGGGTGACCTGCGGGCCGGGCAGCCGCTCCTGCATCACCGTGGCCACCTGCTTGACCAGGTCCGCGGTGCTCTGGTGGGTGGTGCCGTAGCCGATCAGGTGCGGTGTCTCGACCACGCCGAGCAGGCTGCGCCGGAAGTCGACCAGGATCAGCCGGGCCTGCTCCGGCGTGTAGCTGGTGGCGATCATCTTGGCCAGGCCGCGCAGGAACGAGCTCTTGCCGGCCTCCACGTCGCCGAAGAGCAGCGCGTGCGGCTCGGCGTCGAAGTCCAGGTGGACCGGCTGCAGATCGGACTCGGCGATGCCGATCGGCAGCTTGCCACCGGTCGGCGCGGGCAGCTGCTCGAACGGCAGCTCGGCCGGCAGCAGGCGTACCGGCGGCGCGGTCGGGCCGGTCCAGTACGCCTGGGCCGTCTTGACGAACTCGCTCACCGCGTCGGCCAGGTCGTCCACCCGCTGCTCGCCGTCGAGCCGCGGCAGCCCGGCCAGGAAGTGGTAGCCGTCCGGGGTCAGGCCCCGGCCAGGGGCCCGTTCCGGCACGTTCACCGCGGCCCGCCGGTTGATCACCGAGTCGCTCGGCTCGCCGAGCCGCAGCTCGATCTTGGTGCCGAACATGTCGCGGACCGCCGCCCGCACGTCCATCCACCGGTTCGTCGAGGCCAGCACGTGGATGCCGAAGCCGAGGCCGCGGCTGGCCAGCTCGTTGATGGTCGGCTCCAGGTCCTCGAACTCGGCGCGGATGGTGGACCAGCCGTCCACCACCAGGAACACGTCACCGAACGGATCCTGCTCGAACTTGCCCTGCTGCTTCGCCCGCCGGTACGCGGCGGCGCCCTCCACCCCGTTCTCGGCGAACAGGGCCTCCCGGGCCTGCAGCAGGCCGTACAGCTCGCCGATGGTGCGCCGGACCTTGTCCACGTCCCGCCGGGTGGCCACCCCGCCGACGTGCGGCAGGCCGGCGAGCGCGGACAGCCCGCCGCCGCCGAAGTCCAGGCCGTAGAACTGCACCTCGCGCGGGGTGTGCCGCAGCGCGAGGCTGCCGATGAGCGTGCGCAGGAAGTTGGTCTTCCCGCTCTGCGGCCCGCCGACCAGCATGAGGTTGCCGCCGGCGCCGGACAGGTCCAGCCACAGCGGCTCGCGCACCTGCTCGAACGGCTTGTCGATGATTCCGACCAGGCCGTGCAGGGCGAGCTGGGGGTCCAGCGACTCGGTGGTCAGGCCGCGCTCCGGGCTCTGCACCACCGGGGCGAGCATCTGGCCCAGGGTCGGTGGCTCGGACAGCGGCGGCAGCCACACCTGGTGCGCCGGCGGGCCGTTCCCCTCGATGCGGCGGACCAGCACGTCCAGCAGGGTGTCCCCGCCGACCGTCTCCTCCGGCTCGTCGGCCGGTTCGTCCGCCGGCGCCTGCTCCTGCGGCGGGGCCTGGTAGTAGGTGCTGAACTCGCGGACCGGGTCGACCATCCGGCCGCCCGCGGTGGCCTGGTAGCCGTCCTGGCGGACCACACCCGACACGTACGCGGCGCGGAACCGGATCAGCCCCTCGGTGCCGATCCGCAGGTAGCCGTGGCCGGGTGCGCGGGGCAGCTCGTACGCGTCCGGCACGCCGAGCACCGCGCGGCTGTCCATGGAGGAGAACGTGCGCAGGCCGATCCGGTACGACAGGTGTGTCTCCAGCCCACGCAGCCGGCCCTCCTCCAGCCGCTGCGAAGCGAGCAGCAGGTGGATGCCGAGCGAGCGGCCCAGCCGTCCGATCTGGACGAACATGTCGATGAAGTCCGGCCGGGCGGAGAGCAGCTCGCTGAACTCGTCCACGATGACCAGCAGGCTGGGCAGCGGGGCCAGCGGCACCCCGGCCATCCGGGCCCGCTCGTAGTCGCGCTGCGAGGCGTAGTTGCCGGCCCGGCGCAGCAGCTCCTGCCGGCGTACCAGCTCGCCCTGGATCGCGTCGAGCATGCGGTCGACCAGGGTGAGCTCGTCGGCCAGGTTGGTGATCACCGCGCTGGTGTGCGGCAACCGGTCCAGCGTGGTGAAGGTGGCGCCGCCCTTGAAGTCCACCAGCACGAAGTTGAGGATCTCCGAGCTGTGCGTCACGGCGAGCGCGAGCACGAGCGTGCGCAGCAGCTCGCTCTTGCCGGAGCCGGTCGCGCCGACCAGCAGGCCGTGCGGGCCCATGCCCTCCTGCGCGGACTCCTTGAGGTCCAGTTCGATCGGCCGGCCGTCCAGCCCGACCCCGATCGGAACCCGCAGCCGGTCCCGGTTGGGCCGGCTGGCCCAGGTGCTGGCCAGGTCGAAGTCGTGCGGTGAGCCCAGCCCCAGCAGGTCGGCCAGGCCCAGGTCCACATTGGTGGCGTTGGGCTGGTCGGCGTACGAGGCGGCGGACAGCCGCAGCGGGGCCAGCTCGCGGGCCAGCACCTCCGCCTGCATGGGATCCAGGGCGTCGGCCCGGCCCACCTGGGTGGTGCCGTCCATTGTGGTGCCGGAGATGGTGCCCTGCTCGTCGATGTCGAGGATCACCGAGGAGTCGTCGAGCAGGCGCGGTGGCGGGTTGGACAGGTCCAGGATGGTCACCCCGGCCACGCCGCCCTCGGTCATCAGGTGGTCGGAACCGGCAGTGGAGCCGCCGTCGATGACCACCACCACGTGCGGCCCGGCCACCTGCGGGGAGGCCGGGTCGAAGCGCGGCCGGTTGGCCAGCACGTCGTCGAGCATCGCCTCCAGCGAGGTGACCGCCGGCGCGAACAGCCGGACCGGGCCGACCGCATCGATCTTCGCCGGGTGCTGGGCGTGCGGTAGCCACTTGGCCCACTCCCAGTGCGGCCGGCGGTCCTCCGCGACGCAGACCCCGACCAGCAGATCGTCCGGGGCGTGGAAGGTGGCGACCTGGGCCAGCAGCGAGCGGACGAGGGCGCGCGCGGCGCCGTCCGGGCCGCGCAGGTAGACGTGGGAGAAGTCGCGCAGCGCGATGGCGACGGGCAGGTCGGGCACGACCGAGTAGGTGGCCACGAACTTGCGCAGCGCCATCGCGCACAGCGGTTCCAGCTCGTCGACCGGCCGGGTCTGCGGCGGGATCAGCGGCGTGGCCACCTCCTGGGCGCCGACGCCGATGCGGACCACCGAGAAGTCGGCGTCCCCGCGCCGGCGTTCCCACAGCCGTGCGCCGCTGACCGTCGACCACAGCGCGGCCGGGTCGGGATGGCGGTAGTAGATGGCCTCGCGCTGCTGCTGGATGGTGGTGCGCAGCTGCGCGCGCAGCTGGCTCAGCCGGCGCATGTACTGCCGCCGGGCCTCGATCATCTCCTTCTTGCCGGGGCCCTGCTGGTTCAGCGCCATCATCGCGATCATGCCCAGGATGGAGACGCCGTACATGCCGCCGGCGACGTAGGTGAGCGGACCGCCCCGCTGCACGCCCATCATCAGGCCCATCGCGCCGGCGCCGGCGGCCATCGGCAGGACCATCAGCATCCGGCTCCAGGTCTTGCCACTGCCGGATGGCACCTCGGGCGGTGGCTCCAGCACCACCTCGCCGGTGGGCAGCGGTGGCGCGGCCCGCCGCGGCGGCCGCCGGACGATCACCGATGTCACCGCTCGACCTTTCCTCGCATGTGCCCGCTACAGGTGGACCAATACTAAGGGCGCTGGCCGAGCTCGGCGGCGTGGGCAGGGGACAGCCGGCCGGAGGCGACGATGCCGTGCTCGATGAACTCGATCACCTGGTGCCCGCGCAGCTGCGAGACGCGGACCATCGAGTGGACCGATCCGGCCAGCTCGGCCAGGCGTTCAAGCTCCTTCGCGTAGCTCGAGAAGTCGCGGGTCGACACGTAGAAGACCACGCAGTCGTCGACGGCCTCCTGCGTGCCCGCGAGCCTGTCGTTCGGGGTCACCGCGTACGACGAGGTGAACACGGTGGCCAGGCGGGCCTGCTCGGCCGTGGTGATCTCGTCGATGTTGGCGGGCAGGCGGGAGAAGTCCCAGGGCGGGGCCACCGAACTCAGGTCGGGCACGAACGCCACGTCCACCAGGTAGTTGAGGTCCACCTCGAAGATTCCGGCGTACAGCGGCGCGACGGAGGCCGGGACAGCGTCCCACTCCTGGGGGCGCACCCGCACGTAGTAGTCGGCGCTCGGCGAAATCTTCATCAGGGTAGAGGCTAGTGGCCGCCGAGAGCGGTCGGTGGCTCGGCCTGGTACGAGCTGTCCTCCGCGCGCTTGCCCAGCACGCCGCCGCCGGGCGTCTGGACGGTGAACGCCTCCTCGTCGGTGACTATCCGCTGGCCCTCCTCGGCCGCGGCGCCCGGGGCCGGACCGGTGCTGTCCTTCGTGGACGGCCGAGTGTGCCGCGCGGTCAGCTCGGGCGCGACGGTGTTCGGGTGGGCGCCGGATCGGGCAGCCGGCGGCGACGACGGCTTGCCGCGCAGCGCCTTGGGCACCTCCTCCAGCCCCGACACCGCCGAGCCACTGACCGGTGCGGGCGTGTCGAGCACCGGCGAGGATGCTTCCGCGCGGACCTCCTGCAGCCCGATCCAGTCGTCGCCCGCCGGCGGCTGCTGCGCTGAACGGCCCGGCGTCTGCCCGCCGCGGCGCGCCGGCCGGCCCGGCGGCGGCGCGGGCGGCTGGGCCGCGGACTTGGCCGGCGAGTTGAGCACCGGGGGCGCGGCGTCGGGG